>NZ_JBIVPK010000013.1:159991-211055 GCF_044754605.1 Streptomyces sp. NPDC093064 | reverse complement strand
CTCATCGGACAGGTCGCTCTTGTAGGGCTTGCGGTCACTCATCCGAACAGCCCAGCAGGACCAAGCAGCAGGACCAGCCCCAACCGCCCAAACCCACACGATCAGGCGATCGTGAAACCGTCATACCGGCTCAGAATGCCCTCTCAAGGGGAATGGGGCTGTGGGGCTTGCACGACAAGGGCCTCAGCGGCAGCCGCCTGATGGTGTCCAACCCCGAAGCCAACGTCGCCTACGGCGTGGTCTCCCTCTCCGACGGCACCCAGGTAAAGGCCACCACGGTCACCGTCCCCGGCACCACCTACCGCGCCTGGGCCGCACCCATCCCGAACGGACGGACCATCACCACAGTCGACCAGTACGACACCCACCACCACCGACTCAGCCACGACACCTACTGGCGCTGACCACCCAGACGAAGGACGGGCACCTCCTGCCGTGCAGCCAAGTGACCGCAGGGCCGCGGACAGCGGACCGGACTCGGAGTTCACCCGGTTCGTCGCCGCCCGCTGGCGGGCTTTAACCCACACCGCGTACCTGCTCACCGGCGACTTCCACGAAGCGGAAGACCTGGTGCAGACGACGCTGGCGAAGGTGTACCCGCACTGGCGGCGACTCGAGCCGGAGCGCGCCGAACATTACGTTCGGCGGGCACTGGTCAACACCAACCGCAGCCGGCATCGCCGCCGCAGGATCACCCACCTCCTTCTCCCATCGCTGCCCGACACCGGCCCCATCCACGACGACGGGGCCGGTGTCGGAGGCGTGGACGTGTACGACGCCCTGGCCCGCGAGCTCGCCGACCTGCCCGAGCGACAGCGAGCGGTCGTAGTGCTGCGCTACTGCGAGGATCTGTCCGTCGAGGAAGTGGCAGACGTCCTTGGCTGTTCAGTCGGCACCGTGAAGAGCCAGGCGTCCCGGGCCTTGGCCAAACTGCGCAGCCGTTCGACTCTCGCCTGCAACTACCTACCCAGACGCCCTGCAGAGGCACGATGACTCCCGACCACGACCAAGAAGACTGGCTACGCGTCGCCTTCGCCCGGTCACGCGACGTCTACCCCTCGTCCCAGGCTCCCGTCGACCAGATCCTGACCACCGCGCGCGCCCGCAGGAAACGCCGCCGGGCCGCGGCTGCCGTGGCCAGTGCCGCCTGCGTCCTCGCCCTCGGCCTGGCGGTTCCGTTCCTCAAGCCACCGCCCAGTGCCGTCGGCCCTGCGCGCCAGACCTCGCCCGCAGCGAGCCCCACCCTCACCCCGACTCCCAGCACGGTCAGTGTCCGAGTGGCCGAGGGGACGACCGACAGTCACCGTTGGTCGGTGGTGTTGGAGTTCCACCGGACGCTGCCCAAGGGCGACACCCTGCCCACGTTTCCCAACGGGACCGCGGCACCGGGCACATCGCTGCTGTGCCAGCGCATGTTCATCGGCGGCGTCCGCATCGACCACCAAGGCGGTCCCTGGGCCGACTGCCAGCCCGTCACCGGCACACGGGACCCCCAGGCCTCAAGGGGAATGGGGCTGTGGGGCTTGCACGACAAGGGCCTCAGCGGCAGCCGCCTGATGGTGTCCAACCCCGAAGCCAACGTCGCCTACGGCGTGGTCTCCCTCTCCGACGGCACCCAGGTAAAGGCCACCACGGTCACCGTCCCCGGCACCACCTACCGCGCCTGGGCCGCACCCATCCCGAACGGACGGACCATCACCACAGTCGACCAGTACGACACCCACCACCACCGACTCAGCCACGACACCTACTGGCGCTGACCACCGCCGCCAGCAGGTCGGGGATCCTGCACTTCAGCCGGAAACGCCTCCGCGACGTCCCGGGAAACAGGCACAACCCGCAGGGATCAACTGCGCCTTCCCCTTGACCCGCAGCTTTACAGGCCGCGCTGACGCCGCCACCGCCGCCTGCTGTCCGTGCTCGGCCTCGTCCCCATCCGCAGTTGGCCGAGCCCCCCGTGCCGCTGCCGCCCGGACACTCCGGAGCGAAGGCCTTGACCACCCCCGAAGGAGCGCCGCCAGACATGGCAGGACACGCGCGCAGAACACCCGGCTCCCAGGAATCCGCCGGCAGGCGGCGGCGACGCCCCAAACGACACACCGGCCGGTGGGTCGCACTCGGCGTATCCGTCCTCATCCTGGGCACGGCTGCTGTGGGCGGCTGGCTCTACACACATCTCAACGGCAACATCAAGGGTGCCGACGTGGGCGAATCGCTCGGCGACAACCGGCCCAAGGCCGCAGCCGGAGGCCAGAACATACTGGTCATCGGCTCCGACAGCCGCAAAGGACTCGGCGACGCCTACGGCAAGAATCTCACCACCATGCAGTCCGACACCCTCATGCTGCTGCACATCAGCGGCGACGGAAAATGGGCCACGGCCGTCTCCTTCCCCCGCGACTCCTGGGTGCGGATCCCCGCCTGCGACAGCGGCAACGGCACGCAGTCCTCCGCCCACCACTTCAAGATCAACGAGGCGTTCGCGATCGGCGGCTCCACCGGCGACACCGCGAAGGCCACCGCCTGTGCCATCAAGACCATCGAGGCGAACACCCAGGTCCGCATCGACCACTTCCTGATCGTCGACTTCCGCGGCTTCACCGGCATGGTCAATGCCCTCGGCGGCGTCGAGGTCTGTCCGGAACAGGCCATCCATGACAAGAAGGCCCACCTCGACCTGGAGGCCGGCTGTCAGATCGTCAAGGACAAGAAGGCCCTGGGCTACGTCCGTGCCCGCTACAGCATCGGCGACGGCACCGACATTGGCCGTATCGGCCGCCAACAGGAGTTCATGCAGTCCCTCGTCACCCGCGCCAAGTCCAAGCTGTACAACCCCACCGCCCTCTATGGCTTCCTGAACTCCGCCACCAAGTCCCTGACCACCGACCCGGAGCTGGCCGACCTCGAGCAGCTCTACAGCCTGGCCTCCAGCGTCAAGGGCATAGCAACCGACCGAATCTCCTTTCTGACGGTCCCCAACTACCCGCGCGAACGTGATGTGCCCACCGACAAAGCCAACGTCACCTGGCAAGAACCTGCGGCCCGGCAGTTGTTCACCGCCATCAACCGTGACCGCGAAATGACGAAGGCAGACCTGAAGAAGGCCACCGCTCACCTGCCCGCCCCCGCAAACACGGTGCAAATCACCGTCCTCAACGGCACCGGCAGGAAGGGCGAGGCGCTGAAGGTCGCCGAACAACTGCGCGCCATGGGCTTCGAGATAACCGCAACGGGCAACGCCCCCGCCCCGGTGACGGCGAGCACCCTCACCTACCCACAGGGCCAATCCGACCAGGCTCAGGCACTGGCCGGCCGCCTGCCCGGCCTCACGCCCACACTCTCAGCACAGGCAGCGCCAGGCACGATCACATTGACCATCGGGCCTGACCTGCCCCACCCGGCCACCTAGAAGGCTCATGAAGATCTTGGTGAGGGGCTGCCCGGCCGTAGGCCGGGCAGCCCCCAGGCACTGAGGCCGGGATCGGGTGGCGTCCAGGGCGTGTCCGACGGGTCGGCACAGTCCCTGCGACTCTCCCGGCTACGCTCGCGCGGGAGCGCCCCGCGGCGCGTGGCTGCGGGGCGCCTTGTGGGGTCTAGTCGATGAGATTCCGCCCGTTGTACGTACCGCCCTTGCAGGTGAAGTCCGTAAAATCGGGCGTTCCGCCGCCCTGCCTGCACTGAGCACCGCTGATTGCGCCACTCTGTGCGGTGGCGGTGGCGGCGCCTGTGAGGCCGAGTCCGGCGAGGGCTGCCGTGGCGCTGACGGCGGCGAGGATTCGTCGAATGCGCATTTGGTTCCCCTTTCACGGATTACCTCGGCTGGGCCACTAGTCAGCTTGATCTCCACCCATGTGGGTGGCATGCCATGTTGCGCCATTCGGGTGACATGGCTGTCGGGAGCGGGGCCGCTGACCCGGCCCGCCCAAGGCCTTCGCGGCCGGCTGGGAAGGCGGGACGGACGGCGGAGCGATGGCAGCTCTGGGGGTGGGGACGGTCTGCATGACGGGACCCGTCAGACACGCTCTAGTTGTATTGATCACGAACGTTTTGTGCCTGTGCGTCGTCGTGGGCTGGGGCAGCGTCCTCCTCGCCTACGTTCTCACCCCGGCGTGGACGCCATGGCCCAGCCTGGCCCGTTGCCGCACGCTGACAGTTGCCGAGGAGTCCTGATCACTCAGCAAGGCCCGTCCGCGAGGTGTGTTGCAATCTCGTAGTCGACGCCTTTCATAACGTGGTCGCAGAACAGGCAGTGGGCACGTTTGTGACTGTGCTCGTCGACCGCGGCCCTGGTGGTGCAGGAGACGCAGTAGAGGAGGGGGGCTTCACCCCCCTCGGGCCCTACCCCTTGATCACTCGCCCCAAAGCAGCTCCCGCCCAAAGCCGCTCCGCCGACCGCGTGGGCACGTGCAGAAGCAGGCTGACACCTCACCAAGATCGGTTTCGTAGTCGGGGCGGACGATCGGGCACGAACCGAATCATCTTGGTCTTGGGGTCGTCCAGCGGCGCGGAGAAGCGCACTGGCCACAGCGGCTCAGGGCCGAGGTATCGAGTCAGCTTCCGCACCGCTCTGGTCCGGTCGAGCGGCACAACGTCTGCCACCCCTTGGCACGTCACCGAAAGCACTTCACTCGCGGAAAGGTCACAAGTATCGACCACGAGCGCCGCCCGCGGGTCCTTGGCAAGAATCTGCTCCATGCGCGAGTAGGAGCCGGTCAGCCACCAGAATGCCCCGTCCTCCCAGAGGAACCACACTGGCCTGACCTCGGGACCGTTGGTGGCTACCCTTGCCACCAGGGGCCTGGATAAGAACTCGTTCACGTCCACGGCATGAAGGCTGCCGTACAGCAGCGAAGTACAGCAACCCCAGCAACCAGCAGCGTCCGCCCCCGGCTCCCAGCACACCTGTCGCAGCCCGCAATGGCCTTAGAGCCAGTAGTTCGCATCGAGGGGCGCACCGCGACACCCCCGCTCGGGCCGTCTCTGGGCCGTGCGAGGCGAACCGACGTTGACAGACGATGACAACTAGTCCCGGCATCCACGCAGGTCACAGGCTCAGCCACAGCCAGTCGCCGCACGTGAGGGACTCGGGTCATCACTTCCAGAAGAACTGATCGGGTGCCCTACGAGTCCTTGACTCCGTCATTGAAACTCCCGGCCAAAGTCGCTACGCCGACCGCGCGGCCATGTGCGCGTCTCCGAGCCGAACCGGCTACAACTCCTCTCTCAGCCGGTCCCAGGTGTGGGTGTCCAGGCTGTCGTGGGGGCCCATGCGGGAGAGCTCGGTGCCGTCGTAGCCGAGAGCCACGATGACGGGACGGGCTCCGCGGCTGACTTGGGGGGACGTCCACACCGCGACGATCTTGCGGCTCTCGGGAACGTTGATATTGCGGTTGCCGATGAGGACGTGCCCGACGTCCCGTCCGAGGTCGATGAGGGCGCAGGTGATCCATGGGGCCGTGGCGATGGAGTGCGGCGGGTCAAGCCTGCGGGTGAGGCTGAGGACGCCCCCGCCGCCGCGGATCTCGATCACGTCGACATTGGCAGGATCGTTCACGGGGCCACTGCCGCCGCCAACGTACCGCCACTGCTCGCCATACCACTCCAGGAACGCGGTGTGCTCCCGCGCCCGGGCCGACTTCGGATGCCACACCATCCAGACTGCCCCGAGACCCGCGGTGACGTCGATATCAGCCGACACCACCGTCAACAGGCGCCGCGGCATCCATGGCGGCTGTGGCTCCGCACCCGTCAGCACCCGCCTTACCACGCCCGGCAGGAGAGTCTCCATCCAGCGCCCCGCCGACAATGCCTCTCTCCATGCCCGCATGAGCCTGCGATACCCGGTGCACCAAGGCATCAAGCCCCGGACCGGCGGAGCAACGGCCTCGCCACCCCTATTCGGCCGTCTGAGCCCCGACTAGGCTCCACGGAGGCCTCCGGTGTTCCGGTGCGCCAACGGCCCGTTAGCGCGGGAGAGAGCCACATGTGCCCCCCACGTGCCCGATCGGACGGCGCCCGGCGGGGAACAACGGGGAACGTCGGCGAGTCTCCCGAGAACGCGCAGGTCAGCATCTCGCCAGCTCAGCCGCCGCCCACGTACGCGATCTTCCAAACTGGTGCTCCAGGATCCGGGCGCGGCGGCGCTTGACTGGGTCATTGAAACCCCCTGCCAAAGTCGCTACGCCGACCTTTGCGACGACGCGTCCGATGGGTAACCGCGTTGTGGGATTACTCTTGCGATGGGCCACGCAGGTCATGAGGGGGGCACGTGGAAGCGGTACAGCTGGCGGCGACCGGTGGGCCATCCGCCTTCGGCATTGTGGCGGTTCTGGCGCTTTGTGTGTTCTTCTTCTGGCTGGCGGCGTCTTCGGGCTCAAGTCCCTGGGCCTGGTGTTTCCCTGCTGGAATGGTGGTCCTGGGCATAGGTCTGCTCTGGGGCCAAAATGCATGGCCGGTCTTCTTGATCCCTGGTGTCCTCCTGATCGGAGTGGGGGGCTTTGTCATCAAGGGGTATCGCGAGGGCGTCTTGCCGCGGAGCACGTACAAAGGGCGGTACAAGCGGAGCCGTTACAAGCTCCCGCCTCTGTGAGATGGCAGGACACACGGCAGGTCAGGAAAGCCATGCGATGGGCTGACGTGTCAAGGGTGCAGCTACAGCCTGACATCAGTGGCTGACACCAACAGGCGCAGACACAGGCGGTCGGCGGTGAACCTCAACGGACGACCAGTCGAGGCCCAGAGCCGGTTTGCGGACGTTGACGGCTCCCCGTGATCGACCTGATAAGGATGAGGCCAGACCTCAAAGCCTTCACCTCTTACGGGCGCCGTCCTCACCGTGGGGCGGCGCCTATCGCCTTGACTCGGTCATTGAAACTCCCGGCCAAAGTCGCTACGCCGACCGCGTGGTCCAATGGGCGCCGAGGGGGCGGAATGAGCGAGCAGAGGCTGTCCGAAGCAAGCGCGTGGAAGTACCTGATCGAGACACTCACGATGCTCGCTGTGGACGCGAGTGATCAGACAACATGGCTCGACAAGTACCGACTCGAAACCGACGACTTGGCGGAGGACTACGAGAACGCGCAGGGCGCCATCGCGCTCCTCGCCGAGGCTGGTCGTATCGACGTCGCCATGGAGTCGCGCCTCGCACGCATTGACGCGATCCTCGACGCGATGAGCGGGGCGGAGCAGGCTTCCAGGTGGACGTATGAGGCGCTGACGGCCGACGCAGGGTGGCTCAAGGTGCGCCAGCTGGCACGCGAGGCACTCACCGAACTAGCCGGTACCTGGCAGCAGCCGTTGCCCACCCTCGGGATCTACGGTGCCTCTCAACAACCGCCCGGGGCCAACTAGCCGCTCCGCCAACCTTGTGATCAAGGTGACACCGCCGTGCCACGCGCGTGCCAGAACGAGCGGGGACCAGCGGGGAACGACGGGGAGAGTGAGCGATCACAAAAGAGATCGGCCCCTGACCAAACTTGCTGGTCAAGGGCCGATACTCCCACAGTGGCGGCGCCAGGATTCGAACCTGGGAAGGCTGAGCCGGCAGATTTACAGTCCTCACAGCTTCGCGCCCTTGCACCTACCGTGACCTGCGGAAATACAACGACGCTCACGGGCACGGGTCCTCACCGTCCGCACCTCGTCCAGAAGGGGCGCTCCGCCGAGGAGTTCTGTCAGTGCACTGATCTACGGTGTCGCCCATGCCACCTTCCGAAATCACGCGCGCGGGGATCCTGCGAGCGATTGCTGAGTGTGACAGGCTCGGACCCGAAGCGTTCCGTGATGAGTATGGCTACCGCGCGGCTGCAACGTACCTACTCGTTCACGAGGGGCGGCAGTACGACTCAAAAGCCATAGCCGGCGTTGCCCACCTGTACGACTTCGGCGTGGCGCTCAAGCCCTCATCCCCGGGGTTCAGCGGTGGCCTCAAGCACGCGGTGGCATGGTTGAGACGGGAGGGCTTCACCGTCGTGGAGCCGCCCAAAACCTTTCACCGACGTGTGGGAGACGTACGGCCAGCACGCCGCCCGGACGGGACAGCGTTGCACCGGCCCGTGCTTCTCCTATGGGCAATCGGGCAGGCTGTGGCCCGCGCCCCACGCATGCGATCGTGGTCAGCTACCCGCGATGCCGTAGCCCCGCTGATGGAGAAGTACGCCCGTGTCGCTGACGGCATAGACGGCGCGCGATACCCATTTTGGGCACTCACGCGTGATGACTTGTGGATCTTGGACCGCGCAGAGGACCTCGTCCTCACCAGCCGCGGGCGGCGTCCCACCCTGGAGTCCTTGAACCAGGTCGACCCCGCCGGCGGTCTCCGTGAGGATGACTACGCCCTGCTGCAATCGCACCCAGAAACCGCAGCCTCTGCCGCAGCCGGACTCATCCTGCGCTACTTCTACCCGCTGCCTCCCGACCTGCTGAAAGACTTCGGGCTGCACGAACTACTCGCCGGCCGGTGGGCCGACGCACTACGCCCCCAACTAGGGGAGAGCTTCAAGGACCGCGACACCATCTGGCGCGCCTACGGTGGACAGAAGATGGCGGGGATCGGCTGCCTCGCCGATGGCATCCTGAGCGCCTTCTCGGACGAGAAGGGGCCCTACGACGACAGTCGCATCCCGGACACGAACTGGATCGCCTACGTGGGCGACGGACTCTCGGGCGACCAGAAGATCACCGATGGCAACGAGCTGATGGCCGCATACCAGGCCGCGGGACGCCCTCTCCGCTACTGGCATAAGCCCTACCAGGGGCAGTTCAGCTTTGAGACCTGGGCGGTCATCGTCCAACGCCGGCTGCGATGGGGGGTCGGAGCAGACAAGAAGTGGCGACGTGAGTTCCTCTGGGTTCTGGCCCCCGTCCCCTCTCCGGAGCGCGAGACGTGGCCAGCGGAGGTTTTGGAGGCACTGGCCGCCGATACAGGCGCTCTGCACGACGACACCGGCACCTACCGCCCAAGCGACGTGGACCCCGAAGTGCAGGACACCTCGGAGAGCGACAGGGTCGCGTACCGCCGTCTGGCGCAGAACGCGGAAGCCAACGCCAACCGCCGAGGACAGCTGAAGAAGCCGTCACTCGCCGACCGCTTCGTCCGCGCCCCCAGCGCCCGAGCAGCAGTCCTCCGCCGCTGCAAAGACAGCTGCGAGAATCCCCGGTGCGACGGCCACCCCAAAGAGCGCACCACAGCAGGCAAACCGATCTTGCAGGTCGACCACGTTCAAGACCTGGCCCAGGGTGGACCTGACGTCCCTTGGAACATGATCGCCCTGTGTCCCAACTGCCACGCTCTCAAGACCTACGGCCTCAACAAGGAGAAGCTTCGCCGTCTCCTCGCTGCCACGGCAAAGCAACTGCACGCAGAGGCCCTTCGCTAGGCCCCCAAGAGCGAGGACTGACCCAGCCGTTCGGCCGCAATTCGGTCGAACGGCTGGCCGGCTACCGTCCGCCGGTGCCTCGACCAGCAGCTTCACCGCAGGCTGGCTAGGCACCCTCCGGCCTGGCCAAAGCCAAGGCTGCCACCTCGCCGGGGGACGTATGGGGAACGGACCGCGGGTTCCCTGTTCTCATGCTGCCAGCACGACGAGCGAGTGGATCGGTCGACTGCAACGGCGGGGACGCTGGACCACCCGAGGTGCCTCCCTGCTACCAGCAGACCTGACGAACTGCCGAGCGCCGAGTTCTGCAGATCGGCTGCGCTGAACCGTATGCACTCGTAACCTGTTGCGAGGTACACAGTCTGGTGGAGGGGACCCATGGACGCTGCTGCTCTGGCCCTAGTTACAGCAAGCGCAAATTCGCTTGTTTCGCTGATGACTAGTGAGGCTTGGGAACAAGCAAAGAGCGGCCTAGCTGCGCTTTTCCGGCGTGGTCGTAGGGGCGACGTCGCGGTGATCGAAGATGAACTCGATGAGTCCGCGCGTGAGCTGCGGCTCTCGCTAGAAAACGGCGATCAAGAGACTCAGGAGGAACTTCGGCAGCAATGGCGCGGCAAACTCAGGCGTCTCATCCTGGATGACCCCGAGTTGACTGGCGAACTCCGGTCACTGTTGGAGGCATGGTCCTCTCTGACGACGGATGCCGCTAGCGATCCACCCACCATCCATCAGATCGCCACTGCTCGCGATCACGGGCGCGTTTATCAGCAGGGAACTGGGACACAGAACAACTACTGACGGGGTTCCGATGGACCATCTCGACCACTCGGTGCCCCGCGAGTTCTTCTCTGGCCGCGCTGAGAACCGAGGCAGGGTATTCCAACAGCAATCGGGCCTTCAGATCAACGCCGATTCGCTAATTCTCGCCAACTTGACAGAGATTTCCGGGAACTCTCAGGTCAACCTCCCTTTCAGCGCGCTGCCGGTGACTGAGGTTACGGCGACTGAACTTGGCGTGCACCATGCTGCCACCGACGCAGACGGCGAATTGCCACCTTACATCGAGCGCCAGATCGATCAAGATTTGCGCGCCAGAGTGGCAAGAATCAATCGCACCGGAGAACCGATCCTCATCGTCGGAGACTCCACCGCAGGTAAGACGAGAGCCGCCTTCGAAGCACTCAAAGAATGCTTCAGAAACCATCAGGTATTCGCTCCCTACGATGGACCAGACCTGGTCACGTCACTGCCTGCATTGGTTGAAGCTAGGGGCTCCTGTGTGTTGTGGCTTGACAATCTTGAGCGATATATAGGGCCAGATGGCCTGACTCCACAAGTGTTAAGCCTGCTGCGCAGAACACGCACTCCACTCCTGTCGACCATGCGCGCAGAGCAGTACCGGCAATTTGTTCCTTCCATCATTCATGCCGCTTCAGCAAGGAACGATGAAAAAATCGGCCTTGGTAGGCGGATTCTTGAGCAAATCAACGCCATGGTGCTCCCTCGCCTTTGGGCGCCTGAGGAGATCGAGCGGGCCCGAAAGGTGGATGATATCCGGGTGCAGGGTGCCGTCGCGTTCAGCACCCACTACGGAGTAGCAGAATATCTCGCCGCTGGACCGCGCCTCTACCAAGAATGGACCTTGGCCTGGGGGCCAGGGGGCAATCCGCGCGGCGCGGCTCTTGTAGCAGCAGCCGTTGACTGCGTGAGGGCCGGCATAACGCACTCGGTACCCCGCGAACTCCTCGTCAGCATGCATGAGGCCTACCTGACACGCGTAGGCGGCGCTATTTTGCGCCCGGAGACCATTGAGGAGGCCTTCGACTGGGCTACTTCTCTGCGGTTTGGAGTTACGAGCCTGCTGCTGCCAGCAGGGCAGCCGGAGCGTTACAAAGTATTCGACTATATCGCCGATGAATTTACACGCTCTAACGCAAGCCAGATCATCGAGAATGACTCTTGGCGCCAGATTCTCGAATTCGCCAAATCAGAGCACAGCACTTATCTTGTCGGCTTGGCTGCTGAGCGAAGTGGCGAAACGGAGATTGCAGAGGAGGCGTGGAGAGAAAGCGCAAATCGTGGCTCCGGCAAAGCCTTACTACACCTAGGACTCCTATACCTTAACACCGACCGAGAAAGTGAGGCGGTAGATGCATGGGTGAAGGCCGCCGAGGCTGGGGAAAGTTTCGCCTATACCTCCCTGGGAATTTGGCAGCGCTCTAAAGGCAACACCGATGGGGCTATCGAATATTTCAGGAAGGGAGTCGAAAGTAACTCTGACTTTGCAATCCGCGGGCTCGCTGAGTGCCTAGATACCGCTGAAGAGGCCGAGCAGTGGTGGATTAAGCTAGTTGAGCTGGAAGAAGAGGCCGAAAATTGGTTCAGCCTTGCCATCTATTACGACCGAACTAACCGTAAAGAGCTGGCTTGCAAAAATTTTCTCCGTGCGGCCGAAGGCGGCTACGTGCCGGCAATGAACAACTACGGAGCGCTCATTGCTGACGACGAGCTAGAGGAAGCTACGAAGTGGTTCCGTTTGGCTCATCAGGAGGGGTCGCTGGAGGCTACGACCAATTTGGCGATGGCGTTGATGGACCATGGCGATGAGGCGGAGGCAGAAAAGCTTCTCAAGGAAGCAGCAAGCGCGGGATACTTTAGGGCATGCTCCATCCTCGGTTCAATGCACTATAGACGCGACAAACACGAGGAGGCAAAAGCAGCCTGGATCGTGGGGGCGGAGAACGAGGACGAATGGTCCATCTACAACTTGGCCCTCTCCTTCGAAAGAGAAGGGCAGACTGATGCAGCCGTAGGCTTGTATGGCCGGATCGTTGACATCAATGACCGTGCCGCAGAAAACCTGGGTTTCATAATGGCCAGGGCCGGAAAGGCCGATGAGGCTATGGCCCTCTTGGAACGAGTAAAGCAGTCGATGAGCGCCAAGAGTCTCTGCGCCCTGGGTAGCGCTTTCTTCCATAGTGACCATCGCCACCTTGCCAAATCCTGGTTCGCTGCTGCTTTGGATTCCGGACACTTTCACGCTGGCTGCTGGATGGGCGAGTTTGCATTCCAGGAAGGACTATATGAGGACGCTGAACGCTATTACCGCGCTTCGTTCAACGGCGGTCATCAGCATGCAGCTTCCAGAATGACAGAGATGATGCTCTCGCTCGGTAAAGGTAAAGAGGCTTCGTATTGGTTGCGGCTCTCTAAGGGCCTTCCGCCAGCTCGCGTAAATAGAAGCCTGTCAAGCAGAAAGCGTCGCGGAAAGAAAGGAAAGAAATAGCGCTTCCCCGCGCCGAAGCGGACCGTGCCCGCATGGGCCGCGGGCACCGCCGTCGCCGGCATCGGCGTCGGTTCCTGTGCAGTCGCCCAGGGCGTCCTTAAACCACTCGTGCTGGCCGCCGTGCGACGACCCGCACTGGACGCCGCTCCTCTGAGGACAAACGTCCGTTCATCAGCCGGGGTCGGCGCTGCCGAATCGCCACCCGGGGAGGGCGGCAAGTGCCCGCGCCCTGGCCTCCACAACGGCCATGCGCGCTTCCCTCTCGCCCTCGTGTGTGTGGGCCGCTTGACTTGTCACCTGCCCCGGCCACTTCCTGTAGAGGAGTCCCGTCTCCGCGTGGAACCAACCTCGGCTGACCGCATTCAAGGCGAGCAGGAGACCCGTGTCTTCCGACGCCGGCAGGGCCATCCAACCGCCTAGCGCGAGCACAAGGTCACGCCGCATGCAGAGCGTGGCCGGGTGGACCTGTGCCCGGTAATCGTGAGCCTTCCAGTGGTCCAGCACGGCGCACATTTCGATCGGGCCCGCGGGCGGGTCCTGGTCAAAGCCGACGGTGCTGCCGTCCGGCAGCAGATCGAGCACCCGCGACGTGGTCCACCCGATCTCGCCGTCCGCAAGGGCGGCGATGTCTCGCGCCAGAGTGCCCGGCGTCAGCATGTCGTCCGCGTCCAGTACCTTGATGTACTCGCCGCGTACTCGGGACAGGCCCATGGTCCGGGCCATGGCCGCACGGCCAGCGCGGCCCTGCCCGAAACTCACCCGGTCGTCTTCAGGCACATACGGCGCTACAGCGTCCGTCTCACCGTCTTCCTGGATGACCCACTGCCACTCCCACCCGTTCGGCAGTTCCTGCTCTGTGAGCGACTTGTAGGCCGCGGGCAGGTACTTCGCTCCGGGTGCGTGAACAGCAGTGATGACCGTGACGATGCGAACCACAGCTCACCACCTGTCCAGCGGAGTCGTGAACTCCAACTCAGTTCGGTCTCCTGGCAACGTCACGTCGGCTACCTCCACAACCCGGCCATCGGTATCGACGCATGTCTTCCGAAGGACGATGACGGCTACACCTGCCGTCAGGCCCAGCTCTTCGGACTCTTCGAACGTAGGCGGACGGGCCGTGATTCGCTCGATTACGCGGTCCACCTCGATGCCGATGCTGTGAAGCTGGTTCAGAGTGCCCCCGGGCCACGGTTCGTGGGTCGCATCGAGCAAGGCCGGGTTGGCTGCGGCCATGTCGTAGAGCAGCCGGGACCGTGAGACGTTGAACGGCGCTTCTTCCTCGCGGTACCGGGTGCGGTACACGCGTTCCAGCAAGCCCGTACCGGCGGGCACGCCGAAGGCTTCGGCGAGATCCTCGTCAGCTTCCACCTCGTTGAACTCAGCACTGAAGACGAGGTCAGAGACGGCCAAGCCCGTGTCGTGCTCCGTGGCACCGGTCTGCTGACGCTCGTCCAGCGACCGCCGGGCCCGATCCTTCTCCCACTGGTGGCGCTCATTGGTCCGGGACACCAACCTGCGCGGCTTGCGGACCACGTTGCCCCGCCCGTGCAGCTTCTCGATGAGCCCTTCCGCCTGCAACACGCCGAGCGCCTGGCGCACGGTCGGCAGGCTCTTGCGGTACTGCTCCACAAGCTTCGTTTCGGCGGGTAGACGCTCGCCCGGCTTGAGTTCACCTGCGCGGATGCGTTGCCGGAGATCGTCGGCAATGCGCTCGTACACCTTGGCCATGTGGTGTTCACCGTCCCTGTCTGGTGGGCCACCTCAGCATAAGTCCTCAAGAGGAGTTGACGACTCGCCAGAGGCTCCGCCATAGTCATGGCAACTCCTAAAGAGGAGTTGAGGACAGGAAGTCCTGTAGTTCTTCCTGCCCTTCTTTGCCGTGTCGGTTCGGGATAGCTCGTGCACGTGGGGCCCTGAGCTGGTCGTTCCTTGAGAACTCAACAGTGGACCGAGGATCTACCGCCTGTCCTCAGGACAAGAAGGCGGCCCGCGCGGAGCAAGACCCGCGCACCCTTCGACCTCTCCGCAGCTCCACTGCTGCGGCCGGTTGCCTCCGCTGCTCGTCTCGTACGAGCAGCGCTGAGGGGAGCCGCGAGGGCTTCACCCGCCGAGAGGACGTGTTCATGGACCGCCTGACCAGGGCCGCCGACGAGAACCGCCAGGCCGCCGTCTGGGCGCGCGCTCACGGACGTGAGGAACGCGCGAAGCAGTTGGAGGACCGGGCCGACGAGTTGGAGTCCGGCCGCGTCCAGGACTGCACCGATCAGGTCATCGCGCTGTTCCGCGCGGTCGGCCGCCGCTGACACCTAACCCACTTCGACCTAAACGGCGCGCGGCTCCCGGTTGCCCCCGGGAGCCGCTGACGGGCCGTTCACCTGTGAGAGGACACACGACCCTATGAACCCCATCGTCACTGTTCAGGACGCCGTTACCGCATTCGCCGACTTCATGGAGCCGACGAACGCGGAACTGGACGCCATCGAGCAGGAGATGCCGCTGATCCTGGCGGACGTCGACCTGCTCGACGCGCAGATCGTCACCCTCGACCGTGCCCCGTCCGAGCTGGACGCCCGCCGCATCCGCCGGGCCCGCCGCAGGGCGCTCGCCGCCCGCGTCGCCCTGCTCAACCGCACGGCCGGCGCGAGCCTGCCCGGGGGTGCCGCATGAGCGCCACCGGACGGAACCTGACCGCCGCGCACGCCGAAGTGAAGGCGGAGATCGCGCGGACCGACACCAAGACGGCGCTGCTTCTGGCGTTCGTCGGCGCCGTCCTCGCCGGATCGTGGACCGTCGCCCGCGACCTGCCGCTGAACCTGCCCGCCTACATCGCCGGCGGGCTCGGCCTGGCACTGCTGGTCGCGGCGGCCGGTCTGCTGCTGTGGTCGGTCCGCCCGAACCTGCGCGGCCGGCACGGCTTCCCACTGTGGGCGACCCTCACAGCGGGAGAGATCACCGAGGCCGTCGCCGGTGACCTGGCCGCCGACATCGCCGGCCTGTCCCGGCTCGCCATCGCCAAGTTCACCTGCCTGCGCCGCGCGGTCGACCTCACCATGGCCGGCGGCGCCCTGCTCATCCTCGCCACCCTGCTCACCGCAGGGGGTGCGGCGTGAGCGCGAAGACCGTTCTGCCGGCCGTCACGATGACGGCCGTGTCCATGGTCCTGACCCTGGCCGTGGTCGTGATGTGGCTGGGCACGGCCGTGCCGTGGCCGGTCGCCCTGGTCGTCGGTCTCGGCATCGACGGCGGATGGCTGGCCACCCTCGCTTACGAACGCCGCCTCGCCGCGCAGGGCGACCACAGCCGCGCGGTCACCGCCGTCGGCTGGTGCTTCGGCCTGATCGCCGCCGGCGTCCTGGTCGCGCACGCACTCAGCGCTGAGGAGTCCGGCGGCGCGTGGCTGGCCGTGGCGTGGCTGCCCATCGCGGCGAAGGCCCTATGGCTGGTCCACGGGCTGTGGGAGCGCACCGCGCTCACCCCGACGGCCCTGGGCGCGATCCGCGGCATCCAGCAGGAGGCGCGTGACGAGGCGGCCGTGGCCCGTGCCCGGCTGCGGGCCGAGGCCACCACCGAGGAGACCCGGCTGACGGCCGTGACTCAGGCTGGCGCCCGCGTCGCACGCGTCCAAGCAAAGACCGCCGAGACCCTGTCGCGGGCGTGGTCGACGCTGGAGACGGCCCGGGACGGCGAGGACACCGGCAGGGCGCTGACCAGCGTGACGACCCGCGTCACACCCGGTGTCACGCCCTGCTGGGAACTGCCCGTCTGGGGTCCCACGGAGCCGGTGGCGGCGCTCCCGCTGGAGGCCGGACCCGCGCTCAGTAACGAGGCGTTGGACGCGCTGGTCGACGAGATCCGTCACAGCGAAACCCCGGCCCTGTCCTACCGGGAGATGGCCACCCGCTTCCGCGCCGCCGGCCACTCCGCCTCCGAGGTCCGCCTCCGGGCCGCATGGAAGCGCGTGGCTGCGTGATGGCGGCGCTGCCGGTGTTCCGGTGGCGCCTGGCCCCGGACGGATACGCCACCCGCCGCCAACTCCGGGCCCGCGGACTGCGGCCCGGCGGTCAGGACGTGGCCGCTCAGCTCGAACGGCCACGCCGCCGCCGTGGGCCCTTGGTCGCCTACCTCTACCGGGTCGACCTGGCCAAGCCCGTTCGGCCCATGACGGACGCGAAGCGGGCGGCGCTGGCCAAGGCCAACACCGCCCGCCGCACCTGCCCCGTCTGCCGCCGGGACGCCGGCTACGTCATTCCCGCCTCGCTCGGCATGTGCGTGCCGTGCGCGTATCCCGAAGGAACCTCGCATGGAATCGCTGCCTGACGTGCCCAAAGTCGTCCAGCTCCCGGACGGCACCTACGCCTACACCGATCACCTGCCCGCCCCGCCTCAGCAGTACAGCGGCCCGCAGGTCATCCACCAGCACGTGCACCAGGCGCCGCCGGACCGCACCGTGCAGCGCATCGCGCTCGGCTCCGGCGTCGGGGCCGGCGCGGTGGCGGCCGGGGTGTACTTCGGCCCGCTGCTGGTCGGCGTGCTGACCGCCATGGCCGCCAACCTCGCGCTGCTCGCGTTCCTCGCGGCCGTGTGCGCGTGGGGTGTCGTCACCGTCGTCCGCTCGGTGGGCGGCCAGGACGGCAAGCGCGCCGCCGACACCGTCCGCCGCGCCGGCCGGCGCTGACGGTTCCCCGCGGTTCCGGACCCCCGTGGTCCGGAGCCGTCGGGAGCCGGACAGTCCGGCCCAGAACGGAGAAACCGACGTGAGCAGCGAACAGCTCCGCTTCACCGCCGGTGAGAAGACCCGGATCGCGTTCTTGGTCGCCCGGATGGCCAAGCGCGGACTCGCCGACGACCGCCAGTCCGGCGGCCGGGTCGACCAGAGCGACCTTCAGCGCAAGGTCGTGCGGATCGAGGACCAGGCCCGCAAGCGCGCCGAACAGGCCCGCACCAGCAAGAACGGCAAGTAGCAACGCCCCGGGGGCGATCGTCCCGGCCAAGGAAACAAGACCGCCCCCGGGCCACCCACCACCCATTTTTGAGCAGCAGGGAGTACCCAGAATGACGGACAGCACGACGGGCCCGCACCTGCGCCCCGTGCCCAGCCTCGACAAGGACGACGACGCCCCGGCCGCACCCGTCGCGGTCGACAACCCGGCCTTGCCGGACCCGAAGGTGAGCATCGAGAAGCGCAAGCCGGTCCTTGCCGGATGGCTCACCAACCGGCGTGACTTCCTCGCCACCACCCGCCACACCAGCGCGAACGTCGGCTACGCCGCCCTCTACCACGGGGTTCGCGTCCCGGTGTATGCCGGACGCCTCGCCCTGATGTCGCCCCGCGGCGCGAGCCGGTTCATCGCGTCCACGAACCGGTGGGTGTGGGACCGCGAGGCCGCCCCGTTGCGGGAGTTCGCCGTCCGTACCGAGGACGCCGAGGAGTACATGCGCCTGGCCCGGCTGCGCGCCGGCCGTATCCGGCTGCGCGGCCTGGTGACTCTGGTCGCCGCCGTGTTCGGCGTCGGCTTCGCCCTGTACCTGTACGTCCTCGCCCCCGCCTACCTGTACGCGTTCGCCGCCGGCGGCGTGCTGCTGCTCGGTCTCGGCGGGCAGCAGCCCGACGCCCCGGTCGTGGGCCCGGCGGTGCTGAAGACCGAGGTGCAAAAGCTCACCGGCTCCATCGTCCTGCGCGGCCTGGACTCCATCGGGAACACGAAGATCACCGCCGCGATCAAGAAGGGCGCCGACATGAACGGCCTGCGGTTCGTCTCGGAGATCGTCCGAGACGGGCCCGGCTACCGCGCCGACCTCGACCTTCCCTACGGCGTCACGCCGGAGGACATCATGGAGGCCCGCAAGCCGCTCGCCTCCGGCCTGCGCCGCAAGACCGGCTGCGTCTGGCCCGCCCCCGACCCCGAGCAGCACGAGGGCCGTCTGGTGCTGTGGGTGGGGGACAAGCCGATGAACGAGACCACCAAGCCCGCTTGGCCGCTGGCCAAGTCCGGGACGGTGGACCTATTCAAGCCGGTGGTGTTCGGCAACGACCAGCGCATGCGCGACGTCGCCGTGACGCTCATGTTCGCCTCCGTCGTCGTCGGCTCCATCCCCCGCATGGGCAAGACCTTCCTCATGCGGCTGCTCCTGCTGATCGCTGCCCTCGACCCCCGGGCCGAGATCTACGCGTTCGACTTCAAGGGCACCGGCGACTTCGGCGCCCTGGAACCGGTCTGCCACCGCTACCGCGCCGGCGAGGAAGACGACGACATCGAGTACGTCGTCCACGCCCTGCGGGAGCTGAAGGAGGAACTGCGCCGCCGGGCAAAGGTCATCAAGTCCCTGCCCCGCTCGCGCTGCCCGGAGTCCAAGGTCACCCCCGAACTGGCCAGTGACAAGAGCCTGGGTCTGCACCCGATCGTGGCCGGCTTCGACGAATGCCAAGTGCCGTTCGAGCACGAGGAGTACGGCAAGGAGATCGAGGCCATCTGCACCGACCTGACCAAGCGCGGCCCCGCCCTGGGCATCGTGGCCATGTTCGGCACCCAGCGCCCCGACGCCAAGTCCCTGCCCACCGGCATCAGCGCCAACGCCGTCCTGCGGTTCTGCCTCAAGGTCATGGGACAGCCCGCCAACGACATGGTGCTCGGCACGTCGATGTACAAGTCCGGCTACCGGGCCACGATGTTCTCCCGCTCCGACCGGGGCATCTGCTGGATGGCCGGCGAGGGCGACGACCCCCGCATCGTCGCCTCCGCGTTCGTGGACGCCGTCGCCGCCGAACGCATCGTCGCCCGCGCCCGCCAGGCCCGCGAGACGTACGGCAACGTCACCGGCCACGCCATCGGCAAGGGCCCGGAGAACACCGGCACCGGCTCCGACATCCTCGCCGACGTCCTCGACGTCATCGCCGACGACGAAAAGGCCGTGTGGTGCGAGCGCATCGCCGCCCGCCTCACCGCCGCCTACCCCGACACCTACGCCGGATGGGCCGGTGAGAACGTCACCGCCGCCCTCAAGCCGTGGGGCATCAAGCCGGGACAGGTCTGGGGCACCACCGACGACGGCGAGAGCGCCAACCGGCGCGGCATCAAGCGCGCCGACATCGCCGCCACGATTACACGGCGTAACGCCGATCGGGCCGCCGCCTGACCGAGCACCGGTGCTAGACCTAGCAGCCCCGCCCGCTAGGTCTAGCACCCCCACTAGCGCCCCGCAGGGCCGCTGATCAGCTCACTAGCGTCTAGCGGCCCACCTGCGGAAACACCCCGAAACCGCCCTGAGAAGGGATGTGAGCCGCCGTGGCTCTCGCTAGCTGCGCCCTCCTGCTGATCCTCGCCGGTTACGCAGTGTTATGCGCGGTGCAGCCGTTCGCCCCGTGCCGCAAGTGCTCCGGCATCGGCGTTCGGCAGGCCGGCCGCACGGTCAAGTTGTGCCGCCGCTGTCGTGGACACCGCTATCGGCTCCGCGCCGGCCGCCGGTTGCTCAACACCGGCCGCGACATCCACCGCGCCGGCACCCGCCGCCACCACCACGACCGCCACACCGATCGGGAGTTCACCGAATGGCCGTGACCGTCTCGCTCGTCTTCCTGTTCGGACTCGTCCTGTTCTTCCTGCTCCGCAGCCGCAGCCTCAGCTTCGGCGCCGCGTTCGCCGCCGTCATGTTCGGCTTCTTCCTCGCCTCCACCGGCGCCGCCGAACCCATCACCAACCTCACGACCGCCGTCGTCCACGCCATCCCCAACCCGTGAACAGGAGCGCCGTGTTCGAGATCCGCGTCATCTGCGACCCGGCCGACACCGACCGCGTCACCGCCGCACTCAGCGGCGCGTTCGCCGCCGGCGGCGTCCGCCAGTACCTCACCCGCGACGGCAAGCGCTGTCGCCTGTACGTCACCGCCGATCACTTCCCCGCCCCGGGCCTGTGGCCCTCGCCGGACGAGGCATACGCGCTCGCCCCGAGCATCATCAGCGAGATCGGCTGGACGTCGCACACCGTCGCCGCTGCCACATGCTTCACGGAGCTGGAGCGGGACTACTACCTGCGCAAGGCCGCTCTGCTCGACCGCATCGCACTCCTGGACGAGCACGACGGACCGCACGGCGACGCCACCGAGACCGCCGAAGCAGCGGCCGTGTACCTGCTCGACATGGACCAGCCGGGCGTGATCTGCGACCCGCGCGCCTACGTCCGCCAGCAGTACGCCCACTGGGCGACGCACCACTAGCTACGCCAAGGGCGGCCCCCAACCTCACGCCAATGAAACCGGGGCCGCCCTGACCATCCAGCACTTCCACAGAACTGGAGACATCCAGCATGACCCATAACGCCAGCTCCGCGCTGCTCCATGCCGCGTTAGACGCCGTGCTGCACGGCTGGTACGTCTTCCCCCTCCGTCCCGACACGAAGCGGCCCGCCCTCCACGGAGAGACCGCCTGCACCGGAACCGGGCCCTGCGCCAACGGGCACCGCAAGTGGGAGGACCGGGCGACCAATGACCCGGACCGTATCCAGGCCGCGTGGTCGCACGCGCCGTACAACGTCGGCATCGCCACCGGCCCCTCACGGCTGGTCGTCGTCGACCTCGACATGCCGAAAGGCAAGAGCAGTTCGGACGCGCCTAGCGGCGCGACAACCTTCGGGGCGCTCTGCGAGCGCGCCGGGCACGCCGTCCCCGACACCTACCGCACCCGGACCGCGAGCGGCGGCGAGCACCTGTACTTCACCGCACCGCACGGTCTCCGGCTGGGCAACACCGCGGGCACCATCGCCCCGTTGGTCGACACCCGCGCATGGGGCGGATACGTCGTCGCCGCCGGCAGCATCACCCCCGCCGGACGGTACGAGGCGCCGTACGACCGTCTCGCGGCCCCTCTGCCCTCCTGGCTGCAAGCCATCCTGCAATCGGCTCCCAGGGCGTCTGAGGCGCCGTCTGTGGTCGTAGCGGGGCAATCCCGCCGATACGCGGACGTAGCACTCACCGACGAGGCCCGGAACGTGGCCACGGCTCAAGTCGGCGAACGGGAAGCGACGTTGTTCCGTGCCGCGCGCGCTCTGGGGCGGTTCGTCGCGTGGGGCGACCTCCCCCGGCACGTGGTCGAGCAGGCTCTTCAGGAGGGAGGGGAGGCGGCCGGACTGTCCGCGTCCGAGTGTCGCTCCACCCTCCGCAGCGCCCTGGACTGGTCCATCGCCCACAACCAGAGCAGGCGGGATGCGGCATGACCACCCCTCCCCGCCCCCGCCTGAAGAGCATCACCACCACCCCCACCGACCCGCGCGCCGCCCAATCGGCCGCAGCACAGCCGACCGTGGGCGAGCCGCAAGACGTCGCCCGTAAGGGCGTCCGAACTGCTCTTCCTCGCTCGAAGCAGTTCCCGACAGGCGATGCCGGACCCAGCAGCGACCCCACGCCGGACCGACCCGGCATCCGCATCTACGCCCCGCCGGTCTACCGCCACCACTGGGACGGCGCCCGCTGGTCCAAGCGCCACGGGGACGCCCCCACCGCCGCCTACGCCTGCACCTGCGGGCAGACCGGCACCGCCACCGGCCCGCGAGCTGTCGCCGCCCTGGTCACCGAGTACGGCACCCACAAATCCGCCTGTACCGGCACGCCCGCACTCTGTAAAGAGAGGAACGCCGCATGACCCCCACCATTGACGGGGCCGCGCTGCTCGACGAGGTGGAAGCCTTCCACCGCCGGTTCAACGTCTTCCCCACCGAGGCCGCATTCGTCGCCGTCGCGCTGTGGGACGCGCACGCGCACCTGCTCGACTGCTTCGACTCCACCCCGCGTCTGGCCTTCCTGTCCCCGGAGCCGGGGTCTGGGAAGTCGCGGGCGCTGGAGATCGTGGAAACCCTCGTGCCGCAGCCCATGACCGCCGTCAACGCATCCGCCGCCGCCCTGTTCCGGTCCGTGTCCAACCCCAACGGCCGACCGACGATCCTGTTCGACGAGATCGACACGATCTTCGGCCCGAAGGCGGGGGACAACGAGGAACTGCGCGGGTTCCTGAACGCCGGGCACCGCCGGACCGGGGTCACCTACCGATGCATCGGCGACGGCGGCAATCAGACCGTTCAGGCCTTCCCGTCGTACGCCGGGGTCGCCGTCGCCGGACTCGGCAACCTCCCGGACACGATCATGACCCGTTCTGTCGTCATCCGCATGCGCCGACGGGCTCGCAACGAACGCATCGAACCCTTCCGAGCCCGCGTCCACGAGGCGGAAGGGCACAAGCTCCGCGACCGGCTCGCCCAATGGGCCGAACACGCCCGGGGGTTCGTCATGGGCGCCTGGCCCGACATGCCCGACGGGGTCACCGACCGCCCCGCCGACGTGTGGGAACCCCTGCTCGCCGTCGCCGACGCGGCCGGCGGCGACTGGCCCGAACGGGCCCGCGCAGCATGCGTGACGCTGGTGACCGCCTCCAAGGCCAACGACAAGGGAAGCCTGGGAATCCGGCTACTGACGGACCTGCGCGATCACGTCATGGTCGGCATCGACCGTTTGCCCACCGTCGCCATCCTGGACCGGCTGAACGCCCTGGACGACGCCCCATGGGCCGATCTACACGGCAAGCCGCTCGACAACCGGCGTCTCTCCCGGATGCTCGCCGAGTACATGACGGCCGACAACGAGCCGATCGCCTCCCGCAACATCAAGACCGCTGGAAGCGTCCTCAAGGGCTACTACGCCACCGATCTCCGGGACGCATGGGCCCGCTACTGCCCCCCTCCCCCGGAAAGTCCGCTACCTCCGCTACCCGGCACGGAAAACGCTGCCTGACCAGCAGCAATGGGGTAGCGGTAAGCGCCACCGCGAGCCGCTACCCCGCCGCTACCCATCCGCTACCGCTACCCCCTCCCGCTACCGCCAACAAGCCTCTGACCTGCGCGGTAGCGGCGGTAGCGGAAGTAGCGGCCCTCGGAGAGGCACCCGAAGCACCGCCCCGGAGGAGAGATCCCGCATGAGCACCCCGACCCGTAAGCGCCGCGCGCCGAAGGACGAACTGGTGCCCCTGAGTGAGGCACTGGAAGAACTCCGTATCAGCCGCGCCACTTGGTACCGGTGGCGCAACCACGGCTACGCGCCGGAGGCCCGTCGCACGCCGTCCGGCCGCATCTGCGTACGTCGAAGTGTCCTGGACGCCTTCAAGGATGAATTGGAAGCCGCGTGACCGAGTGGAGCTACACCGTCAAGATCTGGGCTATCCGCAAGCGTGACTACCGGAAGCCCTATCAACTCCGCTGGAAGGTGGGCATCCGCCCGCACTCGGAGTCGTTCCTCACCCTGGGCCTGGCGGAGAGCCGCCGGGCCCAGCTCATTACCGCGGCACGCGAGGGCGAGCCGTTCGACGTGGACAGCGGGTTGCCGAAGTCCATGGTCGTGAAGGAGCGGGACATCTCGTGGTATGACCACGCCCACAACTACATCAATATGAAGTGGGACCACTCCCCCGCCTCCACACGCCGCACGCTGGCCGAAGCGATGGCGACCGTGACGCCCATCTTCGTGAAAGACACCAAGGGCATGCCGGATGCCAGAGTCGTTCGACGGGCCCTGTATAGCTGGGCGTTCAACAAGAATCGCTGGGACGGAGAGATCCCCTCCGACGTGGCCAAGGTGTTGGAGTGGTTCAAGCGCAAGTCGCTGCCCACGTCAGCCCTGTCGGATCTCCTGCTGTCACGGGCCGCCCTCAACGCGGTGTCCCTGAAGCTGGACGGGACAACCGCAGCAGCCGGGACCATCAGCCGAAAGCGCGCGATCTTCTTCAACTCTCTGGAGTTCGCGGTGGAGGCCGAACTCCTCGCCGACAACCCGCTCATTCGCATCAAGTGGAAGGCGCCGGAGCAGGTAGTCGAGGAAGTCGACCCTGAGTGCGTGCCGAACCCCGAGCAGGCGGCCAAGCTGCTGGCCGCCGTACGGGACCAGAGCCCACGCGGCCGTCGGCTGGTAGCGTTCTTCGGCTGCATCTACTACGCAGCAGCGCGGCCGGCCGAAGTCATCGGTCTGCGACGCCGTGACTGCGACCTGCCCCGGCGCGGGTGGGGACTACTCCGACTGAGGGAAACACGCCCCCGCTCAGGAACGGCCTGGACAGACAGCGGTGAGGCACACGACAAGCGGGGACTGAAGCACCGACCCCGGCGAGCCGTCCGCCACGTACCGATCCCGCCCGAACTGGTCGCCCTGCTGCGGTGGCACGTCACCGCGTACGGCACTGCCCCGGACGGCCGCGTGTTCCAGACCATGCGGGGCGGGTTGGTCCAGGACACGGGCTACGGGGAGGTCTGGACAGAGGCCCGCTCGCGGGCCCTGACTCCCGGAGAGTTCGAGTCGGTGTTGGCGAAGCGCCCGTATGACCTTCGCCACGCTGCGGTATCCACCTGGCTCAGCTCCGGGGTGGAACCTCAGCTCGTGGCGGAGCGGGCTGGCCACAGCGTGGCGGTGCTCTTCCGGGTGTACGCCAAGTTCCTCAAGGACGGAGACGAGGCGGCGAACGCCAAGATCTCCGCCCGCTTGGGGCGAGCCGGGTGACGGGCCAAAAATCCCGTCCACGCTCCGTCCACGCACACCGAGACAGGGTGTTCGAACGCGAGACAGCGTGAGACGGTCCGCTGATCACCCAGGGATACGACAGAGGCCCCGTGGCCTGCTGTTCTCGCAGGTCACGGGGCCTCTGTTCCCGTGTGGCGGCGCCAGGATTCGAACCTGGGAAGGCTGAGCCGGCAGATTTACAGTCTGCTCCCTTTGGCCGCTCGGGCACACCGCCTTGGGATGCCGCCGGTCCGACCGCTTTTCGGCGGTGCTCTCCGGCAACGACGTAAACAATACCCGATGCTGAGGGGTGCTCCGCCACCCCATTGATCGGCGGCCGGCACGGCCCGGGATGGCTAGGCTGGTGCGGATGCGACCCGCGACCCGCAGGCCGGGATCGGCGGCCTCCCCCACGCCCGCCGGCACGCATCCGATACGCACCCCAATACAAGGAGCCACAGGACATGGCCGACTCCAGTTTCGACATCGTCTCGAAGGTCGAGCGGCAGGAGGTCGACAACGCCCTCAACCAGACCGCCAAGGAGATCTCGCAGCGCTACGACTTCAAGGGCGTCGGTGCCTCGATCTCGTGGTCCGGTGAAAAGATCCTCCTGGAGGCGAACTCCGAGGACCGGGTGAAGGCAGTCCTCGACGTCTTCCAGTCCAAGCTGATCAAGCGCGGCATCTCGCTGAAGGCCCTGGACGCGGGCGAGCCGCAGCTGTCCGGCAAGGAGTACAAGCTCTTCGCGTCGATCCAGGAGGGCATCTCCCAGGAGAACGCGAAGAAGGTCGCGAAGCTCATCCGCGACGAGGGGCCCAAGGGCGTGAAGGCCCAGGTCCAGGGTGAGGAGCTGCGCGTCAGTTCCAAGAGCCGCGACGACCTCCAGACCGTGATCGCGCTGCTGAAGGGCCAGGACTTCGACTTCGCGCTCCAGTTCGTGAACTACCGGTAGGACAGAACAGGAGGTGGGCACCCGGCCGGTGCCCACCCTTTCCCGCCTGCCGGCCGCGGCCCGGTCCGGCCCGCGGGCTCAGTCGCGCGATTTGCCGAAGAAAATGCGGTAGGCGATCAGCAGCACGAGCGAGCCGCCGATCGCGGCGGCCCAGGTGGCGCCGTCGAAGAGTTGCCTGCTGATCGGGTGGCCCAGCCAGCGGGCGGAGATCCAGCCGCCGAGGAACGCTCCGGCGACGCCGATGAGGGTCGTGACGATGAAGCCGCCCGGGTCGCGCCCCGGCAGCAGGAGCTTCGCGATGGCGCCGGCCAGGAGCCCCAGGATGATCCAGCTGATGATGCCCATGCTCTGAACCTGCCCTTCCACGCCGTGCCTGCGCTGTCCCGGTGCTTCGCGTTCGGTTCGGACAGGCTGTGCTGCTGCGCCCGCAGGCCGCGCGTCGTTCGTCGTGCTTGCCGTGCTTGTCACGTGCTGTGATCGTGCTTACCACACGCGTGTTCGTCCCGCGCCAGGAGCGCGTCGTGGAGAGGGACGCCCCGACCGCGTCCCGCGGTTGCACCGTTCGGTCGCGGTTGCGCCGGTCAGTAGGGTTCGGACCATGACTCGGTCCGCCGCCCCGTCCTCGTCCGAGCTGCGGCGCACCCTCGGGGTCGCGGACGCCGTGGTCATCGGGCTCGGCTCGATGATCGGGGCCGGGATCTTCGCCGCTCTGGGGCCGGCGGCGCGCGCGGCAGGCTCCGGGCTGCTCCTCGGGCTCGCGGTCGCCGCGGTGGTGGCCTACTGCAACGCCACCTCCTCGGCACGGCTGGCCGCCCGGTATCCCGCCTCCGGCGGATCGTACGTGTACGGGCGTGAACGGCTCGGCATGTTCTGGGGCCATCTGGCGGGCTGGGCGTTCGTCGTCGGCAAGACAGCCTCCTGTGCGGCGATGGCGCTCACCGTGGGCGCGTACGTCTGGCCGGGTCAGGCGCACGCGGTGGCGGTCGCGGCCGTGGTGGCGCTGACCGCGGTGAACTACGGCGGCGTCCAGAAGTCCGCCTGGCTGACGCGGGTGATCGTGGCGGTCGTGCTGGCGGTCCTCGCCGCCGTGGTCGTGGTGTGTCTGGGGTCCGGCGCCTTTGCCGCCGACCGGGTGGCCGTCGCCGGCTCCGTCGGCGTCGGCGGCGTCCTTCAGGCGGCCGGGCTGCTGTTCTTCGCCTTCGCCGGATACGCGCGGATAGCGACCCTCGGCGAGGAGGTACGGGATCCCGCGCGCACCATTCCGCGCGCGATCCCGCTCGCCCTGGGCATCACGCTGGCCCTGTACGTGTGCGTCGCGGTGGCCGCGCTCTCCGTGCTGGGGCCGGACGGGCTGGGCCGCGCGGCGGCACCGCTGGCCGACGCGGTGCGGGCGGCCGGGGTGCCCGGGCTGGTCCCGGTGGTGCGGGCCGGG
Source organism: Streptomyces sp. NPDC093064 (assembly GCF_044754605.1). Taxonomy (NCBI): domain Bacteria; kingdom Bacillati; phylum Actinomycetota; class Actinomycetes; order Kitasatosporales; family Streptomycetaceae; genus Streptomyces; species Streptomyces sp. NPDC093064. The sequence goes on along the minus strand of NZ_JBIVPK010000013.1, from coordinate 183,482 downwards.
GCCGCCGTGGCCGCGCTGGGGTCGCTGCTCGCCCTGGTCCTGGGCGTCTCGCGGACCACGCTGGCCATGGCCCGGGACCGGCATCTGCCCGCTCTGCTGGCCGCGGTGCACCCCCGTTTCCAGGTGCCGCACCGGGCGGAACTTGCCGTGGGCGCCGTGGTCGCGGTGCTCGCCGCGACGGTCGACGTCCGGGGCGCGATCGGCTTCTCCTCCTTCGGCGTCCTGGCGTACTACGCGGTCGCCAACGCCTCCGCCTGGACCCTCGATCCCGCCCCCGCACGGCGCGCGGTGCCGGCGCTGGGCCTCGTCGGATGCGTGACGCTGGCGTTCGCCCTGCCGTGGGTCTCGGTGGCCGTGGGCAGCGGGGTGCTGGCGGCGGGCATGGCCTCGTACGGCGTACGCCGGTGGTGGGCGGCGCGCTAGGGACGGGCAGGCGGCGCCGGCGCACCGCGGGATCGTCTCCGAACCTTCCCGATCACGCTACAAGGGAGCCGCGGCCCCCCTCCAATCCCCTGATCACGCCGATACTTGAGTCAGCGGGCAGTGCAGACGGAACGATCTTGGAGGATGCCGATCATGAAGGTGATCAACCTGCTGCTCAACCTCGTGTGGCTGGTCTGCTGCGGCATCTGGATGGCGATCGGCTACCTGATCGCCGCGCTGATCTGCTTCGTCCTGATCATCACCATCCCGTTCGGCATCGCGTCGCTGCGCCTCGCGGGATTCGTCCTGTGGCCGTTCGGCCGCGACGCCGTGGAGCGTCCGGGGGCCGGGGCGGGGTCGTTCATCGGCAACGTGATCTGGCTGGTCTTCGCGGGCTGGTGGCTGGCGCTGGGACACCTGATCACCAGCATCCCGCTGTTCCTGTCGATCATCGGCATCCCGTTCGGGTGGGCCAACCTGAAGCTCATCCCGGCCTCGCTCATGCCCCTGGGGCGTGAAGTGGTGCGGACGGACAACGGATTCGCCGGGCGCTGAGCGCCCCGCCCGGACGGGTGAGGCCGGGCGTCTGAGACCGGGCGTCGTGGTCGCCGGCCCGGACGGCTCTCCCCGGGCCGGGCTTCGATCCTGGCCGTCTCAGTGCCGGCGGCCGGCCATCTGCTCGAGCCGGGCGATGCGCTCCGCCATCGGCGGGTGCGTGGAGAACATCTTCGACAGCCCCTGACCGGGGCGGAACGGGTTGGCGATCATCATGTGACTCGCCGTCTCGATGCGCGGCTCGGGGGGCAGCGGAAGCTGCTGGGTGCCCATCTCCAGCTTGCGCAGGGCGCTGGCGAGCGCGAGCGGGTCGCCGGTGAGCCGGGCGCCCGACGCGTCCGCCTCGTACTCCCTGGAACGGCTGATGGCCAGTTGGATGAGGGAGGCGGCGAGCGGGCCGAGGAGCATGATCAGGAGCATGCCGATCAGGCCGGGGCCCTCGTCGTCGTCGGAGCGGCCGATCGGGATCAGCCAGGCGAAGTTGACCAGGAACATGATCACGGAGGCCAGGGCGCCGGCGACGGAGGAAATGAGGATGTCGCGGTTGTAGACGTGGCTGAGCTCGTGGCCGATGACGCCGCGCAGCTCGCGCTCGTCCAGGATGCGCAGGATGCCTTCCGTGCAGCACACCGCGGCGTTGCGCGGGTTGCGGCCGGTCGCGAAGGCGTTGGGTGCCTCGGTCGGGGAGATGTACAGGCGGGGCATGGGCTGGCGGGCCTGCGTGGACAGGTCGCGGACCATGCGGTACAGAGCCGGGGCCTCGAACTCGCTGACCGGGCGGGCCCGCATGGCGCGCAGCGCCAGCTTGTCGCTGTTCCAGTACGCGTACGCGTTGGTGCCGAGGGCGACGAGGACCGCGACGATCAGGCCGGTGCGGCCGAACAAACTGCCGATGAGGATGATGAGTGCGGACAGTCCCCCGAGGAGGACTGCGGTCCTGAGCCCGTTGTGCCGGCGGTGCACGGTACGCCCTCCAAGTGGTGCGGCAGGGGAACCCTTCGCTTGCTGCGCTTCGACTCCACCGGTGCCGTGTGGTGTCACGTCCAGTGGACCCTTCCGAACTGGTCAACGCCAGGCGAGGGCCACGGGTTCCCTGGTGCACGCGACGGCGAGCGGGCCGTCCGGGTGGCCGGGGCGCCGGGCGGCACGCGCACGCGAAGGCCGGAGCGCCGAGCGGCACACGCGCGTGTGAGGGCCGGGGCCCCACGCGCGCGTGGCGGGGGCCAGGGCTCAGAACAGGCCGGTGCCGGCGAAGCGGAGCACCAGCTGGGGAGCGCCGGAGAGGGCTGCGCCGAGGACGCCCGTCAGGGCGAGGGCGGCGGTGAGGGGGGCCGGGAGGCGGTGCCGGACGGGTTCGCCCTCGGGGGCACGGAACAGCAGGGTCGTCCACTGGAGGTAGTAGAACAACGCGATGACGACGTTGACGGCCATGACGACGGCGAGCCAGCCGAGTCCGGCGTCGACGGCGGCGGAGAACACGGTGACCTTGGCGAACAGCCCGATGACGCCCGGGGGAAGGCCGGCCAGGCAGAGCAGGAAGAAGGCCAGCAGCAGGGCGGTCAGCGGGTTCGTGGCGTACAGGCCGCGGTAGTCGCTGACGCGGTTGCGTTCCTTCGTACGGCCCACGAGCGCGGCCACGGCGAAGGCGCCGATGTTCACGGCGGCGTACATGAGCGCGTAGGCGAGCGTGGAGCCGATCGACTTCTGCGGGTCCCTGGAGTAGCCGGCGGCGGCGATCGGCACCAGGAGGTAGCCGGCCTGGCCGACGGAGGACCAGGCGAGCAGCCGTACCGCGCTGTACGCGCGCGTGGCCTGCTGGCGCAGGGCGCCGACGTTGCCGACGGTCATGGTGAGCGCGGCGAGCACGGCCATCGCGGGACCCCAGGCGCCGGAGTACGACGGGAAGGCGACGACGGTGACGAGGATCAGTCCGGTGAAGCCGACGGCCTTGCCGACGACCGACAGGTAGGCGGCGATCGGCAGGGGGGCTCCCACGTAGGTGTCGGGCACCCAGAAGTGGAAGGGGACGGCCGCGGTCTTGAAGGCGAAGCCGACGAGGGTGAGGACGACGCCGGTCTGGGCGAGCGTGTGGAACTGGCCGTCGACGTGCTGGATGCGTTCGGCGATCCGGGTGAGGTACAGGGTGCCGGTGGTGGCGTAGACGAAGCTGACGCCGAGCAGGCTGACGGCGGTGGCGGTGACCGACGACAGGAAGAACTTCAGGGCCGCGTCGGAGGACCTGCGGTCGCCGTGCCGGAGGCCGACGAGGGCGAAGGCGGGCAGGGAGGCGACCTCCAGGGCGACGACGAGGGTCGCCAGGTCGCGTGCGGCGGGCAGGAGCGCAGCACCGGCGGCGGAGGCCAGCAGCAGGAACCAGAACTCGCCTTCGGGCAGTGCCCTGCGCGCGTCCTTCAGCGCGGTGACCGACAGCAGGGCGGTCAGGAGGGCGCCGCCGAGGACCAGGAACTGGATGACGAGGGTGAAGTGGTCGGCGGTGTAGCTGCAGGCGTCGGGGTGGCCGGTCTGGCAGAACGTGGCGCGATCGCCGTCGAGGAGGGGCAGGAGCAGCAGCGCGGCGGCGGCGAGTCCGGCGACGGAGAACCAGCCGAGGAGGGGCTTGCGCACTTCCGGCACGAAGAGGTCGGCGACGAGGACCACGAGGGCGATCACCGCGGTGAGGGTGGGCGGTGCGACGGCGAGCCAGTCGACGGACTGGACCACCGACTCGGCCGCCGTCTGGGCCAGGGCGCTCATCGGGTGCCTCCTGCGAGGAGCTGCTGCACGGCCGGGTCGGTGAGCCCGAGCAGGGCCTTCGGCCAGAGTCCGGCGAGGACGGTGAGGGCGACGAGCGGGGTCCAGGCCGCGAACTCGTAGCCCCGGACGTCGGCGAGCTGTGGCGCCTGCCGTGGTACTGCGCCCATGCAGACGCGGCGGACCACGACGAGCATGTACGCGGCGGTCAGCAGGGTGCCGAAGGCGCCGATCGCCATGAAGGTGAGGAAGGCGGGCCGGCTGAGGCCGGCGGCGGGCTGGAACGAGCCGAACAGGGCGAGCATCTCGCCCCAGAACCCGGCCAGGCCCGGCAGGCCGAGCGAGGCGACGGCGCCGAAGGCGAGCAGGCCGCCCAGGCGCGGGGCCTTCGCATACAGCGCGGCACCCGTCTTCTCGGCGAGGGCGTCGAGGTCGGTGGTGCCGGTGCGGTCCTTGAGCGCGCCGACGAGGAAGAACAGCAGGCCGGTGATGAGGCCGTGGGCGATGTTGGCGAACAGGGCGCCGTTCACGCCGGTGGGGGTCATGGTGGCGATGCCGAGCAGGACGAAGCCCATGTGGCCGACCGAGGAGTAGGCGATGAGCCGCTTTAGGTCGCCCTTCGCGCCCTGCCTGGCGAGGGCGAGGCAGGCCAGGGACCCGTAGATGATCCCGACGACGGCGAGGGCGGCGAGGTAGGGCGCGAAGGTGCGGAAGCCGTCGGGTGCGATCGGCAGCAGGATGCGGACGAACCCGTACGTTCCCATCTTCAGCAGGACGCCGGCCAGCAGCACCGAGCCGACGGTCGGGGCGGCGGTGTGCGCGTCCGGCAGCCAGCTGTGCAGCGGCCACATCGGCGTTTTGACGGCGAGTCCGAGACCGATCGCCAGAACGGCGATGACCTGCACGGACGCGGTCAGTGACCGGCCGTTGTCAGTGGCGAGTGCCACCATGTCGAAGGTGCCGGCCTTGAGCCCGATGAGGAGCAGGCCGAGCAGCATGACGACCGAGCCGAGCAGGGTGTAGAGGATGAATCGCCAGGCGGCGGCCTGACGGCCCTCGCCGCCCCAGCGGGCGATGAGGAAGTACATCGGGATGAGGACCATCTCGAACGCGAGGAAGAACAGCAGCAGATCGAGGACGGCGAAGGTCGCGAGGGTGCCGGACTCGAGGAGGAGCAGCAGCGCGACGAAGGCCTTCGGGGTGGGGCCCGTGGGCGGCTTGAAGTAGGAGTACAGCGCGCAGAGGAAGGTCAGCAGCGCGGTCAGTACGACGAGGGGGAGGGAAATGCCGTCGACGCCGAGGTGGATGCGCACGTGGAGTGCGGGGATCCAGCTGATGTCGGTCGTGGCCTGCATCTTCGACGGGTGGGCGTGGTCGAAGCCGACCGCGAGGACGATCGCGGCGGCGAGGATCGCGCCGGTGACGGTCACGCCGTGGCGGAGCACGGCCTGCTCGGGTGACTTCCCCTTCAGCCCGGGCGGCGCGGGCAGGAGGGCGGCGAGCGCGCCGAGGAGCGGGCCGGCGACGAGGAATGCCAGAAGGAACTGCATCACGGACTCGTTGATATCGATCACGCCTGCTCACGCTCCCGTGGCCAGAAGGACGGCGGCGACCGCCAGGACGACGGTGCCGGCGAGCAGCGCGCTCACATAGGTCTGCACATTGCCGGTCTGGGCACGCCGTACGGCGGCCCCGAGCAGTCGGGGTGCGGCTCCGGCGCCGCGTACGTAGGTCTCGACGACCTCCCGGTCGAGGAACCGGACGAGGCTCGCTCCGGCCAGCACCGGCCGGACGAAGAGGGCCGCGTACACGGCGTCGAGGTGGAAGCCGGCGGCCGCGTGCCGGTGCAGCGGGCCGAGCAGCAGCCGTCCGGGGTCGGCGGGGTCGGGCGCGTGGGCGATGTCTCCGTACGCGGGCCGGTGGGTGGCGATGGCCTCGGCCTCGACGAGTCCGGCGTCGCCCTCGGGGTGGGCGGCGACGGCGCCGAGGGGGACCCGGGCGGCGAGAGCGGAGGTGTGCTGCCAGGCGCCGTAGGTGACGATGCCGCCGACCAGGGCCACGCCCGTGCCGAGGACGGAGGTGATGAGCGTGGGGGTCAGGTCCCGGCCGTCGAACCATCCGGGCAGGACGCGGAAGGCAAGGCCGCCGAAGGCGAGGGACGGGAGGGCGAGCAACCAGAGCACCGCGTTCATGACGAGGGGCTGCCTGCCGTGGTCGGGGGCCTCGGCGCCCCGGCCGCGGAAGGCCAGCAGCCACAGGCGCATGGCGTAGGCGCCGGTGAGCAGGGCCGTGAGGAGGCCGGCCACGAGGATGGTCCAGCCCGCCGCCGCGGGGGCGTGGCCGGTGTGGCCGATGGCCGCGTGTTCGGCGGCGCCGAGGACGGACTCCTTGGAGAAGAAGCCGCTGAAGGGAGGGATCGCGGCGAGCGCGAGGAGCGCCACGGTCATCGTCCAGTAGGCGTCAGGGACGCGGTCCCGCAGGTTGCTCATCCGGGACATGGCGGCCAGCGAGTTGGTGCCGGCGGCGTGGATGATCACGCCGGCCGCGAGGAACAGCAGCGCCTTGAAGGCACCGTGCGACAGGAGGTGGAAGACGGCCGCGCCGCGGTCGCCGACGGCGAGCGCGCCGGTCATGTAGCCGAGTTGGCCGATCGTCGAGTAGGCGAGGACGCGTTTGATGTCGTCCTGGGCGAGCGCGGCGAGCGCCGAGCCGGCCATCGTCACGGCGGCCATGACGGCGAGGACGACCATCGCGGCCGAGGAGGCCTGGAAGACGGGGAGGAGCCGGGCGACGAAGTAGACACCGGCGGCGACCATCGTCGCGGCGTGGATCAGCGCGGAGACGGGCGTCGGGCCCGCCATGGCGTCGGGGAGCCAGGTGTGCAGCGGGAACTGTGCCGACTTGCCCGCCACGCCGGCGAGGAGCAGCAGGGCGACCAGGGTCGGGTGGTGCAGTCCGCCGCTCGCGACGGTGCCGAGGACCTGGGTGATCCGGAAGGACCCCGCGTCGGTGCCGAGCGCGAACAGGCCGATCAGGAAGGGCACGTCGCCGAGCTTGGTGACCAGGAAGGCCTTGATCGAGGCGGCGCGGGCCTCGGGGGTCTCCCAGTAGTGGCCGACCAGGAAGTAGGAGCAGATGCCCATGACTTCCCAGCCGACCAGCAGCACGATCAGGTCGCCGGAGTAGACGACGAGCAGCATCGCGGAGGTGAACAGGGAGACGAGGGCGGCGTACGAGGGGTAGCGCGGGTCGTCGCGCAGGTAGCCCATGGAGTAGATCTGCACGCAGGTGGCGACGACGCCGACCAGGACGGCGACGAGCGCGGCGAAGCCGTCGATGTGCAGGGCGAGTTCGATGGGCAACGAGCCGGTGGGGGTGAGCTCGGTGGCGGCGTCGACGGCCCGGCCGCCGCCCTGGTCCGCGGCGACCAGCGCGGCCAGGACCAGGGAGGCGAGGGTCGGCAGGGCGGCGAGCGGGCGGACGAAGCCGGGCGCGGTGCGGCCGAGCAGCAGGCCGGCCACGGCGCCGAGGAACGGAAGGAGCGGAACGAGGACGGCGAGGGTGGTCGTGGTCACGCGGTGGCCTCAGCCTTCTCAGCGGCCTCCGTGGTCGCGGCGGCGCTGTGGGGGCCGTCGTCGGAGTCGTCGGGGCCCTCGGCGGAGTCGCGGAGCCGGTCGATGTCCGAGGTGCCGCGGTTGCGGTGGACGGCGAGGACGATCGCCAGGCCGATGCCGATCTCGGCGGCGGCGATGGCGATGGTGAACAGGGTCAGGGCCTGCCCGGAGTGCAGGGTCTCGATCGCGGCCCTGCTGAGCCAGACGTCGAAGGCGACCAGGTTGAGGTTGACGGCGTTGAGCATGAGCTCGACGGACATCAGGACCAGGATCGCGTTGCGGCGGGCGAGGACCCCGTACAGGCCGGTGCAGAACAGGAGGGCGGACAGCACGGCGGGATAGGCGAGGTGCATCAGCGGACACCTTCCTTCGCGCCCGGGTCGCCGTGGGTCCCCGGGGCCCGGGTGGCGGCAGGGGCCTGGGGGGCGGCCGCGGCCTTCGCCTTGCGGGACAGGACGATCGCGCCGACCAGCGCGGCCAGGAGCAGGACGGAGAGGGCCTCGAAGGGCAGGACCCAGTTCTGGAACAGGCTCTCGCCGGTGGCCTTCGTCGATCCGGCGGCGGCGCCGTCCAGGTCGATCCAGGTGGTGCGGAAGGCGTCGACGACCACCCAGACCAGGGCGGCCGCGGCGGCGACGGCCACGGTCAGGGCGGCCCAGCGGTTGCCGGAGTCGGCGTCCGGGGAGCGGCCGATGGGCGCCTTGGTGAGCATCAGACCGAACAGGAGGAGGACGACGACGGAACCCACGTAGATGAGGACCTGCACCCAGGCGATGAACTCGGCGGTGAGTAGCAGGTACTCCACGGCGAGGCCGCCGAGGGTCACCACCAGCCACAGGGCGGCGTGCACGAGCTGCCGGGTGGTGACGGTGACGAGGGCGGCGCCGAAGGTGGCCAGGCCGACGAGGAGGAAGGCGATCTCGACGCCGGTCGGGGAGAGGAAGCCGTGGCTTGCGGCGGCGATGCTCACGTGTCCCCCTCCCGCGGTTCGGCCTGCGCGGCCGCCAGCTTCTCGGCGGTCTTGCGGGCGGCGCCGATCTCCTTGGGTTCCTCCGCGCCGGCGTCGAGGGCGGGCGGCGCGGGCACGGTCCACATCCACTCGCGCAGCTTGTCGCGCTCGTGGGTGAGGTCGCGGATGTCGGTCTCGGCGTACTCGAACTCCGGGGACCAGAACAGGGCGTCGAAAGGACAGACCTCGATGCAGATACCGCAGTACATGCACAGGGAGAAGTCGATGGCGAAGCGGTCGAGGACGTTGCGGCTGCGTTCGCGGCCGCCGGGGGCCGCCGCGGGGACCGTCTCCTTGTGGGAGTCGATGTAGATGCACCAGTCCGGGCACTCGCGGGCGCACAGCATGCAGACGGTGCAGTTCTCCTCGAACAGACCGATGACGCCGCGGGTGCGCGGCGGGAGGTCGGGCTGGACGTCGGGGTACTGCTCGGTGACGGTCTTCTTCATCATCGTGCGGAGGGTGACGGCCAGGCCCTTGGCCAGGCCGCTGCCAGGGATGGAGGCCATGGCTACTGGATCACCACCTTGACGATGCCGGTGAGGGCGATCTGGGCGAGGGAAAGGGGGACGAGGAGGGTCCAGGAGAACTTCTGGAGCTGGTCCTCGCGCAGCCGCGGGTAGGTGACGCGGAGCCAGATGACCACGAAGGCGAGGACCGCCGTCTTCAGCAGGGTCCAGACCCAGCCGAGGCCGGCGGCGCCCCACGGTCCGTGCCAGCCGCCCAGGAAGAGGACGGTGGTCAGGCCGCACAGGACGACGATCCCGGCGTACTCGGCGAGGAGGAACAGGGCGAAGCGCAGACCGGTGTACTCGGTGTACGCGCCGAAGATGATCTCCGAGTCGGCGACGGGCATGTCGAACGGCGGGCGTTGCAGTTCGGCGAGGCCGGCGACGAAGAAGACGATCGCGCCGACGATCTGCCAGGGCAGCCACCACCAGTGGAAGGCGTGGACGATGCCGGGCAGGGAGACCGTGCCGGCCGCCATCGCCACGGAGGCGGCGGCGAGCAGCATCGGCAGTTCGTAGGCGAGGAGCTGGGCGGCGGTGCGCAGACCGCCGAGGAGGGAGAACTTGTTGGCGGAGGCCCAGCCGGCCATGAGCGAGCCGAGGACGCCGATGGCCATGATCGCGAGCACGAAGAAGATGCCCGCGTCGAGGACCTGGCCGACGGCTCCCTCACTGGGGCCGATCGGGATGGCGAGCAGCACGAGGAGGTAGGGCAGCAGGGCCACGGCGGGGGCGAGCTGGAAGACACGGCGGTCGGCGCCGGCCGGGACCACGTCCTCCTTCTGCGCGAATTTCACGCCGTCCGCGACCAGTTGGGCCCAGCCATGGAAGCCGCCGGCGTACATGGGGCCGAGGCGGCCCTGCATGTGCGCCATCACCTTGTGCTCGGTCTGCCCCACGATCAGGGGGAAGGTCAGGAACACCGCGAAGACGATCACGAGTCGCAGGGCGACGTCGACGGCGCCGTTCACCGCGTGCCTCCTTCCTCGTCGTCGGGGGTGGTGGGGGGTTTCGTGGCGTCGGGGTCGTCGTCCTCGGGGGACGGCCCCGGTTCCGGTTCGGATTCGTCGAACGCCGGGCGGGCGTGGTGCCAGGGTGCGTCCGAGCTGCGCGGTGCCGTGGGCGGCTTCGGAGCCGCCGCCTCCCCGCGCTGGGACGCCGAGCCCTCGCTCGCACTCCGCCCACGGCGAGACCCCGCGGCCCCCGCACGCTGCGACGCCGACCCCTCGGCCGCACTCCGCACCCCCCGGCCTCCCACGGTCGGCTCTTCGGCCCCGGCCTCAGTGTCCTCAGCGGCACTCTCGCCGGCTGCGGCACCGTCCCGCCCGGACGCGCCTTCGGCACCGCCCGAAACCTCCGCCTCGGCACTCCCGTCGCCGCGCGCCGTCCGGCTCGCGCCCCGAGTCCGCCCAGCCTGCTCCGGCGTCACCGCGCCCCCGGCGCCTTCAGGCGCACCCTCAGCCCCGGCCCGCGTGTCCTCTGCGGCACGCTCACCCGATGCGACCCCGGCATGCTGAGGCGCGCCCTCGGCGCCGGCCGAGATGTCGGCCGCCGCTCCCTCAGGCGCGGTGCCGGACTCCGCCGCCGTACCTTCCGCGCGCTCTGCCGTCTCACTTACGCGCCGCCTCGCCGCGCCTTCGCCCGCCGACCGCGGCTCGCCGCCTCCAGGCGTGCCCTCGGCGGCCCTCCCGGCCTTCGGCTCCGCGGCCTTCGGCTCCGCGGCCTGCGGCGCAGCCGCACCCTCAGACGCAGCCGCGGATCCAGACGCCGCGCCCTCGTCTCGGTGAGCCGTCTGGCTTGTCGACCCTTCGCTTGCGCTGCGCATCCGGCGAGGCCGGGCGGTGGGGGCCGCGGGCTGCTCGGTTGCGGGAGCGGTCGTGGCCGTCTGGCCGGACGAGCCCTCCGCCGCCGTGCGGGTGCGGCGGGCCGGGCGGTCGCCCGCCGCCCGGGCCGCGCCCCGCGCCGGGCGGGACGGGGCGGGCGGGAGCTGGCCCTTCTGGGGGCCCCACTCGTTGGGGTCGGGCACGCCCGGCGGCAGCATCTGGCGGCGCTTGGGACCGCCGTGTTCCGAGTCGCCCGGCTCCTTGGCCCCCGGCCAGGCCTTGGCGACGCGGGCCGCGAGGACGAAGTCCTTGCAGAGGGGGTGGCCCTCGAAGGTCTCCGGCAGGAGGAGGTGGTCCAGGCCGGGGTGGTCCTGGAAGGAGACGCCGAACATCTCGTGCGTCTCCCGTTCGTGCCAGGCCGCACCCGCGTAGACGTCCACCGCGGTGGGCAGGACGGGCGCCTCGTGCGGAACCGTCGTGCGCACCAGCAGGCGCCGTACCGGCGCGAGGGCGACGACGTGGGCCGAGACGCGGAAGCCCGTGCCCGGCTCGTCGACGGCGCTCAGCCAGTCGAAATACGTGCAGCCCAGCTCGTCGCGGGCGGTCAGCAGCGCGGAGATCCAGGTGTCCGGCGGCACGTCCACCGTCAGGACCTCGTAGGACTCCTCCGCCGTGGCGCCGGTCCCGAAGAGTTCCCCGACGGGCGCGGGCAGCCAGCCGGTCCCACTCATCGCGGGTCCCCCTCGCCGGTGGCCGCGCCGGCCGGCGGCCGTACGAGCCCGCTCTGCAGCGCCGCCGTCGACGGACGGGCCGTCCCGGTGGCGTACCGCTCCCCCAGCGACTCGCGCGCGATCTTCTCCTGGAGTTTCAGGATTCCCTGGAGCAGCGCCTCGGGACGCGGCGGGCAGCCGGGAACGTAGACATCCACCGGAATGATCTGGTCGACGCCCTTGGTGACGGAGTACGAGTCCCAGTACGGGCCGCCGCAGTTGGAGCAGGCGCCGAAGGAGATGACGTACTTGGGCTCGGGCATCTGCTCGTACAGCCGCTTGATCGCCGGGGCCATCTTGTCCGTGACCGTGCCGGACACCACCATCAGGTCGGCCTGGCGGGGCCCGGGCGCGAACGGGATCACGCCGAGGCGGATGAAGTCGTGCCGGGCCATCGACGCGGCGATGAACTCGATCGCGCAGCAGGCGAGGCCGAAGTTGAAGACCCAGAGCGAGTAGCGCCGGCCCCAGTTCAGGACGACCTTCATCGGCTCCGGGGCAAGCCGGGCGAGCGTGCCCAGCCGCTTCGGCTCCGGCAGCGGTACCGGTTCGGGGGTGATGGGGGTCACGTCCATGCCAGGACGCCCTTCTTGTATGCGTACAGCAGGCCCACGGCCAGGAAGCCGAGGAAGATGAACATCTCCACGAGCGTCGTCGCGCCGTAGCCGGGGGCGGCGAAGACCGTCGCCCAGGGAAACAGGAAGATCGAGTCGACGGCGAAGATCACGTACAGGAACGCGTACACGTAGTAGCGGACCTGGGTGTGCGCCCAGCCCTCGCCGACGGGGTCGACGCCGCACTCGTACGTCAGCAGTTTCTCCGGGGTGGGGACCACCGGGCGCAGCAGGCGCCCCGCGCCGAAGGCGACGGCGACGAACAGCACGCCGATGAGGGCGAGCAGTCCGACGACCGAATAGGACTGGAAGTAGTCCGCCGCGACGACGGCGGTCGACCCCCGCAACGTCTCCCGCACCGTCCGTTCCTCACTCCCTGGTCCTGTCGGACCTGTTTTTCCCCGGCCCCGTGCTGTTCGGCTGTTCGACGATCTGTACGCACGGGAGTCTAGGCCCTGATAAAGGGCGGGTAAGCAGCCCGTCACACCCTGGGGCGTGAAGGTGGGGTTTTCCCCAGTGGGTGAGGGCGGCCCACCTCATGGCGCCGTCGGCCGCCGCACGGCACGCTGGCACCTATGACCGCTCGCATCCCCGCCGCCGATCTCGCGGCAGCAGGCGCCGAGGACCGGCTGCCACCGGCCCGTTTCGCCTACGACCTGCCCACCTGGAAGGAGATCACGCATCTACTGGTGAACCTCCCAGTATCGCTGTTCGGCTTCGTCTATGTGGTGACGGTGCTGCTGACCGGCAGCGCGCTGACGCTCAACGTGATCGGCTTCCCGCTGCTGGCACTCGGGCTGATGGGCTCGCGGCTGCTGGGCCGGCTGGAGCGGGCGCGGGCGCGGGAGTTGCTCGGGGTGCGCATCGACGAGCCGAGCCCGCTGTCGCTGCACGGCGCGAAGGGACTGCCCGGCCGGCTCTGGGCGGCGCTGAAGGACCCGGTGGGCTGGCGCTCGGCGCTGTACCACTTCATACGGCTGCCCTGGGGCGTGCTCACCTTCACGGTGACGCTGACCTCGCTGTTCGTGCTCTGGCCGGTGCTGCCCTTCGTCGCGCGGGGCCTGGCGAACGTGGACCGGGCGATGGTGCGCGGCCTGCTGTCGCCGTCCGACGAGCTGGAGCGGCGGATCGCCGAGTTGGAGTCGGACCGGGGGGTCGTGGTCGACACGGCGGCGGCGGATCTGCGGCGCATCGAGCGGGACCTGCACGACGGGGCGCAGGCCCGGCTGGTCAATCTGGCCATGGGCCTGGGCCTGGCCAAGGAGAAACTGCTGGAGGGCCGGTCCGACGAGCATGTCGCCGCGATGGTCGAAGAGGCACACGGCGAGGTGAAGCTCGCGCTCCAGGAGCTGCGCGACCTGGCCCGCGGCATCCATCCCGCCGTGCTGACCGACCGCGGCCTGGACGCGGCCCTGTCGGCGGTGGCCTCGCGGTGCACGGTGCCGGTGCAGGTGACGGTCGACCTGGAGTCGCGTCCGGCCGCGGCCATCGAGGGCATCGCCTATTTCACGGTCTCCGAGCTGCTCCAGAACGTCAGCAAGCACAGCGGGGCGCGGTCCGCCTCCGTCGACGTCTGGCGGTCCGACGGCCGGCTGCTGATCCAGGTGGGGGACGACGGCCGCGGCGGTGCCCGGCTGGACGGCGCAACGGGCATGCGCGGTCTGGCCGAGCGGCTGGACGCGGTCGACGGCCTGTTCGTGGTCGAGTCGCCGCCGGGCGGCCCGACGGCCATCACGGCGGAGCTGCCGTGGCGGGACCGTACGGACGGCGCCGGTCCGGCCGGGTCCGGGGTGGCCGCCTCCGGCCGGGGCACCCCCGGCACGAGGTAGGGAAAACCCCCCGCCCATTACGCCGACGTGCTCCATGGTCCCGCCATCCGCGGAAGAGCACGCTGGGAGTACGGCGGGACAGCCGCAGAAGACACGGAACGAGGGGACGGGACGACGCCGATGGCCACCCAGTACCGATCGCAGGACGCACCGGGGTACGGGCCCTACAGCGCGGGCGGGTTCCACGACGGTGGCACCGGCCGGGAACGGCATCTGCTGCCGGCCGGGCTGCGGGCGCCGTTCGAGGCCCGCAGCTGGCGCGAGTTCGGGTACGTACTGCTGAACCTGCCGATCGGCATCATGCTGTTCACGTACGCGGTGACGATGGTGTCGCTGGGCGCGGGCCTGCTGGTGACGTTCCTGGGCGTCCCGGTGCTCGCGGCGGCGCTGGGCGGCTGCCGCCTGTTCGGCGTGCTGGAGCGGGCGCGGGCGCGCCGTCTGCTCGGCCTGGAGGTCGCCGAGCCGCAGCCGCTGCGGACGACGAAGCCGGGCGTCCTGGCCTGGACGGGGGCCCTGCTGAAGAGCGGCGCCTCCTGGCGGGCCCTGCTCTACGCGATCCTGCACTTCCCGTGGGCGGTGTTCTCCTTCTCGGTCTCGCTGGTCTTCTGGACGCTGGGCTGGAGCCTGCTGACGTATCCGCTGTGGTTCTGGGTGTTCCCGATGTGGGCCGGTCAGGGCGGGCTCCAGCTCTACGGCGACGGTCAGCACGGCATCTATCTGGACAATCCGTTCGAGATCACGGTGACCGCGCTGGTGGGGCTGCTGTTCACGCTGGCCACGCCGTGGATCGTGCGGGCGCTGACGATGGTCGACCGGGTGCTGGTGTACGGGCTGCTGGGGCCGTCGCGGCTGTCGGCGCGGGTGGTGGAGCTGGAGTCGGACCGGGGGGTCGTGGTCGACACGGCCGCCGCGGATCTGCGGCGCATCGAGCGGGATCTGCACGACGGGGCGCAGGCCCGGCTGGTGGCGCTGGCGATGGATCTGGGGCTGGCGAAGGAGAAGCTGACGGAGGATCCGCAGGCGGCGGCGCGGATGGTGGACGAGGCGCACGGCGAGGTGAAGACCGCGTTGCAGGAGCTGCGGGACCTGGCGCGTGGGATCCATCCGGCGGTGCTGACGGACCGCGGCCTGGACGCGGCCCTGTCGGCGGTGGCCTCGCGCTGCACGGTGCCGGTGCGGGTGGAGGCCGATCTGGCCGAGCGGCCGGCGGCGGCCATCGAGGGGATCGCGTACTTCACGGTCTCCGAGCTGCTCCAGAACGTCAGCAAGCACAGCGGGGCGCGGTCCGCCTCGGTGGACGTCTGGCGGGTGGAGGACCGGCTGATGCTCCAGGTCGAGGACGACGGGGTCGGCAACGCGGACGTGTCCAAGGGATCGGGCCTCGCCGGGCTGGCCGAGCGGCTGGACGCGGTGGACGGGATCCTCATCGTGGACTCGCCGTCCGGGGGCCCCACCCGGGTGACGGCGGAGCTGCCCTGGCGGCGCTGAGCGCGCCCGTAATCCCCTGATGGCGGCCTGCCGGCCGCGGCCACACCGGTCGCGGCGGCAGGCCGAAACATGTGGTCGCCTCCCTACACTTCCCCTGGCCCGGGCGCGGCGCGGTCCGAATACTGGAATGCTGGACCGTGTCGCACGGAAGGCCGTGGGGCGAGGCTGTGGGGGGCCGAGGATCGTGGAGGACAGAGTGCGGGTGGTCATCGCCGAGGATTCAGTGCTGCTCAGGGAGGGCCTGACCCGGCTGCTGACCGACCGCGGACACGAGGTCGTGGCCGGTGTCGGAGATGCCCAGGCGCTGATCAAGACCATCACGGAGCTGCACGACCAGCAGGCGCTGCCGGACGTCGTCGTGGCGGACGTGCGGATGCCGCCGACGCACACCGACGAGGGGGTCCGGGCCGCGGTGCAGCTGCGCAAGGCGCACCCGGCGCTGGGCGTGCTCGTGCTCTCGCAGTACGTGGAGGAGCGGTACGCCACCGAACTCCTGGCCGGTTCCAGCCGCGGGGTCGGCTATCTGCTCAAGGACCGCGTGGCCGAGGTGCGCGAGTTCGTGGACGCGGTGGTGCGGGTGGCCGAGGGCGGTACGGCGCTGGACCCGGAGGTCGTCGCGCAGCTGCTCGGCCGCAGCCGCAAGCAGGACGTGCTGGCCGGGCTCACCCCGCGGGAGCGGGAGGTGCTGGGGCTGATGGCCGAGGGGCGGACGAACTCGGCGATCGCCCGGCAGCTGGTGGTGAGCGACGGCGCGGTCGAGAAGCACGTCAGCAACATCTTCCTCAAGCTCGGACTGTCCCAAAGTGATGGGGATCACCGGCGTGTTCTGGCCGTGCTCACCTATCTGAACTCGTGATCGTCCGACACTGTGTCGGACCGTGCGAACCGTCTCATCGGTGCGTCCAGCATGCGAACGATGCAGGGAAGGCGACCCTCACGGTCGTAGGGTTGAAGCCGGGAAGGTCTTCGGGAAGGCCGCTCCCACACAGCAGCCTCGAAGGAGGTCCAGTTCAGTGACCAGCCAGGTCAGCAGTCCAGCGGAGCAGGCCGACGGAGCCGTCGTAGGAGAGCAGCGCAGGGCGGCCGGGACGAAGGACGTCCGCCGCTTGGACCGGGTGATCATCCGGTTCGCGGGTGACTCGGGTGACGGTATGCAACTCACCGGTGACCGCTTCACCTCGGAGACGGCGTCGTTCGGGAACGATCTGTCGACGCTGCCGAACTTCCCGGCCGAGATCCGGGCCCCCGCAGGAACCCTGCCGGGTGTGTCCTCCTTCCAGCTGCACTTCGCCGACCACGACATCCTCACCCCCGGGGACGCGCCGAACGTGCTGGTCGCGATGAACCCGGCCGCGCTGAAGGCGAACGTCGGCGACCTGCCGCGCGGCGCGGAGATCATCGTCAACACCGACGAGTTCACCAAGCGCGCGATGCAGAAGGTCGGCTACGACGCCTCCCCGCTGGAGGACGGCTCGCTGGACGGCTACCACCTGCATCCGGTGCCGCTGACCACCCTGACGGTCGAGGCCCTCAAAGAGTTCGACCTGTCCCGCAAGGAGGCCGAGCGCAGCAAGAACATGTTCGCGCTGGGCCTGCTGAGCTGGATGTACCACCGGCCCACGGAGGGCACGGAGAAGTTCCTGCGGACCAAGTTCGCCCGGAAGCCGGACATCGCGGCGGCGAACATCACCGCGTTCCGCGCGGGCTGGAACTTCGGTGAGACGACGGAGGACTTCGCGGTCTCCTACGAGGTCGCCCCGGCCTCCAAGGCCTTCCCCGTCGGCACGTACCGCAACATCTCCGGGAACCTGGCCCTGTCCTACGGCCTGGTGGCGGCGTCCCGCCAGGCGGACCTGCCGCTGTTCCTGGGCTCGTACCCGATCACCCCGGCCTCGGACATCCTGCACGAGCTGTCCAAGCACAAGAACTTCGGTGTGCGGACCTTCCAGGCCGAGGACGAGATCGCCGGTATCGGCGCCGCTCTCGGGGCCGCCTTCGGCGGGTCGCTCGCGGTGACGACGACGTCCGGCCCGGGCGTGGCACTCAAGAGCGAGACGATCGGGCTGGCGGTGTCGCTGGAGCTGCCGCTGCTGGTGGTGGACATCCAGCGCGGCGGGCCGTCCACCGGCCTGCCGACCAAGACCGAGCAGGCCGATCTGCTGCAGGCGATGTACGGCCGCAACGGCGAGGCCCCGGTCCCGGTCGTCGCTCCGTGCACCCCGGCGGACTGCTTCGACGCCGCCCTGGAGGCGGCCCGGATCGCGCTGACCTACCGCACCCCGGTGTTCCTGCTCTCCGACGGCTACCTCGCCAACGGCTCCGAGCCCTGGCGCATCCCCGATCTGGACGAACTGCCCCACCTGAGCGTGCAGTTCGCAAAGGACCCCAACCACACGACGGCCGACGGCACCGAGGTGTTCTGGCCCTACAAGCGCGACCCCAAGACCCTGGCCCGCCCGTGGGCGATCCCGGGCACGCCTGGCCTGGAGCACCGCGTCGGCGGCATCGAGAAGCAGGACGGCACCGGCAACATCTCCTACGACCCCGCCAACCACGACTTCATGGTCCGCACCCGGCAGGCCAAGATCGACGGCATCGAGGTCCCCGACGTCGAGGTCGACGACCCGAACGGGGCACGCACCCTCGTCCTGGGCTGGGGCTCCACCTACGGGCCCATCACGGCGGCCGTACGCCGGCTGCGCGCGGCCGGGGAGTCCATCGCGCAGGCCCACCTGCGCCACCTCAACCCCTTCCCGAAGAACCTCGGCGCGGTCCTGAAGCGTTACGACAAGGTGGTGATCCCCGAGATGAACCTCGGTCAGCTCGCCACCCTGGTGCGAGCGAAGTACCTGGTGGACGCGCACTCGTACAACCAGGTCAACGGCATGCCGTTCAAGGCGGAGCAGCTCGCCACGGCTCTCAAGGAGGCCATCGATGGCTGAGACGTCCACGGAAGGCACGGGCACGGCCGAGGCGCTCTCCCTGGTGCCGAAGGCCCAGGCCCGGCAGTCCATGAAGGACTTCAAGTCCGACCAGGAAGTGCGCTGGTGCCCCGGCTGCGGCGACTACGCGATCCTCGCGGCCGTCCAGGGCTTCATGCCGGAGCTGGGGCTGGCCCGGGAGAACATCGTCTTCGTCTCCGGCATCGGCTGCTCCTCCCGCTTCCCGTACTACATGAACACCTACGGGATGCACTCCATCCACGGCCGCGCCCCCGCCATCGCCACCGGCCTGGCCACCTCGCGGCGCGACCTGTCGGTGTGGGTCGTCACCGGTGACGGCGACGCGCTGTCCATCGGCGGCAACCACCTCATCCACGCCCTGCGCCGCAACGTCAACCTCAAGATCCTGCTGTTCAACAACCGGATCTACGGCCTGACCAAGGGTCAGTACAGCCCGACCTCCGAGATCGGCAAGATCACCAAGTCGACGCCGATGGGCTCCCTCGACGCCCCCTTCAACCCGGTCTCCCTCGCCATCGGCGCCGAGGCGTCCTTCGTGGCCCGCACCATCGACTCCGACCGCAAGCACCTCACCGAGGTGCTGCGCCAGGCCGCCGCCCACCCCGGCACCGCGCTGATCGAGATCTACCAGAACTGCAACATCTTCAACGACGGCGCCTTCGACGCCCTCAAGGACCGCACCCAGGCCCAGGAGGCGCTGATCCGCCTGGAGCACGGGCAGCCGATCCGCTTCGGCGCCGACGGCGAGCGCGGTGTCGTCCGGGACGCGCGCACCGGCGACCTGTCCGTCGTGGACGTCACCCCGGACAACGAGTCCGAGATCCTCGTCCACGACGCGCACGCGGCCTCCCCCACGACGGCGTTCGCGCTGTCCCGGCTGGCCGACCCCGACACCCTCCACCACACCCCGATCGGCGTCTTCCGGTCCGTGGACCGCCCGGTCTACGACACCGCGATGGCCGACCAGCTCGACGCGGCGATTGGTCAGCGGGGCAAGGGCGACCTGGCCGCGCTGCTGGCCGGCGGGGACACCTGGACGGTCGTCGGCTGAGCGGCCTGCTCCGCCTCACGAGGCCCGGGTCCGTGCGGCCCAGGCCTCGTCTTGTGTCCGGCGGGCCTCGTCTTGTGTCCACCGGGCCTCGTCGCATGTCCGGCGGGCCTCGCCTTATGTCCGGTGGGCCTCGTCGAACGTCCGCCGGGCCTGCTCCACGTCCGCCATGCGCTCCTCGGTCCACAGCGCGAGGGCCCGTACCTGTTCGGCGGCCTCCCGGCCGAGGCCGGTGAGGGAGTAGTCGACCCGGGGCGGGATCACGGGCTTGGCGTCGCGGTGCACCAGCCCGTCGCGCTCCAGGGTCCGCAGCGTCTGGGCGAGCATCTTCTCGCTGACGCCTCGTTCGCTGACCCGGCCGACGGCGCGACGCAGTTCGCTGAAGCGGTGGGGCCGCTCCAGCAGCTCGATCAGGACGAGGACGCCCCACCGGCTGGTGACGTGCTCCAGGACCAGGCGGTACGGGCACATCGCCGCGTCGACGACGTCCCTTGCCGCTCCTCCAGTGCTTACTGCCATGCCAGTACCTTACTTCAAAGTGGGTACTTTCGAAGAGTTAGCGCACCTCCTACCGTTAGTGCACAGGCACCCCACAAGGAGACTTCCGTCATGAGCATCGTCGTCACCGGAGCCACCGGACACCTCGGCCGCCACGTCGTGGAACAGCTGCTGGAAAAGGTCCCGGCCGACCAGGTCACCGCCGTCGTACGCACCCCGGAGAAGGCCGCCGGCCTCGCCGAGCGCGGGGTGCGGATCACGGTCGCCGACTACAACGCGCCCGAGACCTTCGAGGGCCTGTTCTCGGCCGGCGACAAGGTCCTGCTGATCTCCGGCAACGAGTTCGACAAGGGCCGGGTCCAGCAGCACCGGGTCGTCATCGACGCGGCCCGCGCCGCCGGTGTCGCGCTGTTCGCCTACACCAGCGCCCCCGGCACCCTGAAGGCCGCCCTCGCCGACGACCACCACGGCACCGAGGAGGCCCTGCTGGCCTCCGGGGTGCCCTACGTGCTGCTGCGCAACGGCTGGTACCACGAGAACTACACCGAGCAGCTCGCCCCCGTCCTGGAGCACGGCGCCGTCGTCCACGCCGCCGGCGAGGGCCGTATCTCCTCCGCCCCCCGCGCCGAGTACGCGGCCGCCGCCGTCGCCGTCCTGACCGGCGAGGGCCACGAGAACAAGACGTACGAGCTGGGCGGGGACGAGGCGTGGAGCCTCGCCGAGTACGCCGCCGAGCTGAGCCGGCAGACCGGCCGGCGGATCACGTCCAACCCGGTCACCGTCGAGGAGTACACGGGCATCCTGGCCGGCGCCGGTCTCCCCGGGCCGCTCGCCGCGATCCTGGCGGGCGTGGACGGCTCCATCGAGAAGGGCGAGCTGGTCATCACCTCCGGCGATCTGTCCCGCCTGATCGGGCACTCCACCAGCCCGGTCTCGGAGGCGATCGCCGCCGCGCTCGGGGCCTGAGCGACACCGGGGAAACCGTCACCCGCCCGTCATGACCGTTTGACCATACGGACATGACAGGCGGGGGCGCGTGGCGCTACCTTCTTTGATGCCCGCCGCACGGCACGCGGCCGGGCGCGAAGGAGGAACCAGTGAGCGAGCAGCCGAGGAGTGAGCGGCGCACAGGACTGCTGAACGGTGTCGCCGCCTACGGGATGTGGGGCCTCGTCCCCATCTTCTGGCCGCTACTCAAACCTGCCGGGGCGGTCGAGATCCTCGCCCACCGCATGGTGTGGTCCCTCGCCTTCGTCGCCGTCGCCCTGCTCGTCGTACGCCGCTGGGCCTGGGCCGGCGAACTGCTGCGCCAGCCGCGCAGGTTGGCCCTCGTCGTGATCGCCGCCACGGTGATCACCGTCAACTGGGGCGTCTACATCTGGTCCGTCAACAGCGGGCACGTGGTGGAGGCCTCCCTCGGCTACTTCATCAACCCGCTGGTCACCATCGCGATGGGCGTGCTGCTCCTCAAGGAGCGGCTGCGACCCGTGCAGTGGGCGGCGGTCGGCACCGGCGCCGCCGCCGTCGTCGTGCTCACCATCGGCTACGGCCGCCCGCCGTGGATCTCCCTCTGCCTCGCCTTCTCCTTCGCCACCTACGGCCTGGTGAAGAAGAAGGTCAACCTGGGCGGCATCGAGTCGCTGACCGCCGAGACCGCGGTCCAGTTCCTGCCCGCTCTGGGCTATCTGCTGTGGCTCGGTGCCCACGGCACCTCGACGTTCGCCGCCGAGGGCGCCGGGCACGCCGCCCTGCTCGCCTCCACCGGCATCGTCACCGCGCTGCCGCTGGTCTGCTTCGGCGCGGCCGCGATACGCGTGCCGCTGTCCACCCTGGGCCTGCTCCAGTACATGGCCCCGGTCTTCCAGTTCCTGCTCGGCGTCGCCTACTTCCACGAGTCCATGCCGGCCGAGCGCTGGGCCGGCTTCGCCCTGGTCTGGCTGGCCCTGACCCTGCTGACCTGGGACGGGCTGCGCACGGCCCGGCGGGCGGCACAGCTCAGGGCCCGGCTCGCCGCCTCCAGGACCGCGACGGCGGCAAAGGCCGACCCGGTGGACGCGTAGCCGCTGCCGCGGGTGGTGCGGGCGCGGTGTGCTCGCGCCTCCTCCTTGGTGAAGTTCCAGCCCCGGGGCGAGCCCGCGCATATAACTGGTTGCATGACTCTGACACCCACGGGCGCCGCGCCCGCCCCGCTGCACTGGAAGCTCGTCATCGACGCCGCCGACCCGCACGCGCAGGCCGACTTCTGGGCCGCCGCGCTGCACTACGAGGTGGAGGACAACAGCACGTTGGTCGAACGGCTGCTGAAGCTCGGGGCGCTGCCGGGCGAGGCCACCGTCGAGTTCCACGGCCGCCCGGCCTTCCGGGATCTGATCGGCGTACGGCACCCCGACGACCCGTACGACGAGGAACGCGGCACCGGTCTGGGGCGGCGGCTGCTGTTCCAGCGGGTGCCGGAGGCCAAGTCCGGCAAGAACCGGCTCCACCTCGACCTGCATCCCGGCGAGGGCCGGCGCGCGGACGAGGTGGAGCGGCTGAAGGGGCTCGGGGCGCGCGCGCTGCGGCATGTGCGGGAGCACGGCGGGGAGTGGATGGTGATGGAGGACCCGGAGGGCAACGTGTTCTGCGTGGCGTAGGACGCCGCGTCAGCTCGGGCTCGGCG
Organism: Streptomyces sp. NPDC093064; assembly: GCF_044754605.1. Classification (NCBI taxonomy): domain Bacteria; kingdom Bacillati; phylum Actinomycetota; class Actinomycetes; order Kitasatosporales; family Streptomycetaceae; genus Streptomyces; species Streptomyces sp. NPDC093064. The sequence goes on along the minus strand of NZ_JBIVPK010000013.1, from coordinate 160,929 downwards.
GGGTGGCGTCGCGGGCCCGTTCGGCCAGGCGGCCCATGCGGGCGCGGGCGGACTCCAGTTCTTCGATGTCGTCGGCGGCGGGGCCGTCCTCGGCGGTGAGTTCGGTCCACAGGTCGATCAGGTCGCGGCCGAGCCGCAGGCCCTGCTCGGGGTCGCGGACCGCGCGCCAGGCGGCGGCCGCGCTCTGCACGTCGCCGTAGGCCGCCGCCGCGTCGCCGGCGCGGCGGCGGATGCGGGCGAGGCCGAGCGAGATACCGAAGGAACGGAGCGGATCGCCCGCCAAGTAGGCGATGTACGCGGTGAGTTCGCGCACCCGCAGCACCTCGGGGTGCTCCGGGCCGAGCGTGCCGGACGCATCCGCGACGGTGCGTTCGGCCAGGGCCGCCGCCTCCTCGATCCGGCCCTCCTTCACGGCCTCGTTGACCCGCGCCAGGGGTTCGGCGAGCAGGACGGCGCCCGCTTCACCGGCCGCGGTCCTGGGATCCTCCCCGAGCACCGCCTCGGCCACGGCGTCGAACCCGCGGGCAGGGGTGGGGGTGGGCTTGGGCTCGGGATCGTCCAGGCCGGAGTCGGCCGGGTCTGGGTCCGGTCGCCGGTGCTCGTGCGGAGTAGCGGCGGACCCGGGGGCACCGGGCACGGGGGCGTGGTCGCCGGGCGCTGGGGCACGCTCGGCGGACGCGGGCGGTACCGGCCACGCGTTCACGCCGGCCGGGCTCGCGTCCATCACCGGTGGCGGGCCGAACACTCCCGTGGGGGCGACCGCCGTACCGAGGGGCGTGTCACCCGCCGGTTCCGGCAGCGCCCGCAGCGCGAACGTCGGCGCCACCTCGCTGGACGGCGCCTGCGACTCGGAAACCGCCCGCAACGGGAAGGTGGGCGCGCTCTCGCCGTACGGCGTACTGCCACCGGTCCGGGGCACGCTGTCCGACCCGGACCCA
>NZ_JBIVPK010000013.1:26127-159893 GCF_044754605.1 Streptomyces sp. NPDC093064 | reverse complement strand
CCGGCAACTCCCGCACCGGGAACACAGGGGCCGCCTCCGCGGACGGCCCCGACGACTCGGGAAGCGCCCGCAACGGGAAGGCGGGCGCGCTCTCGCCGTACGGCGTACTGCCACCGGTCCGGGGCACGCTGTCCGACCCGGACCCCGGCAACTCCCGCACCGGGAACACAGGGGCCGCCTCCGCGGACGGCCCCGACGACTCGGGAAGCGCCCGCAACGGGAAGGCGGGCGCGCTCTCGCTGTGCGGTGTACTGCCGCCGGCCAGGGGCTCGCTGTGCGGCTCGGGGGGCGCGGGCGGTGGGAACGTGGGGGCGGGCTTCGGGGAGGGCGGCTCCGTGTCGGGCTCGCGGGCCGGTTCCAGGGTCTGGCTCAGGACGTGCGTCACACTGTCGTCCTCCGGTCGCGGGGCCGGGCCCGGCCGGAGTGCTTCGGCCGGTGGGTCCGGCGGTGCCGTGCGCAGGGGCTCCGCCGCGAACGTGCTGGAGCCGTCGGTGTGGACCTGGAGGGGGACGACGTAGCCGATGCGCTCGTCGGTGACCGTGGCGAGGACGGGGTGGCCGGAAGCGAGGGCGATGCGATGGAGGTGGCTCAGGACGGTCTGCTGGATCTCCTCGCCGGGAGCCGGGTGGACCGGTACGCCGCCGACCGAGGCCCCGGCGCCGTCCGCCGACACATGGACGGCGACCGGCGTCGCCACGGGTGCCGCCGGCCGCGCGGCGCGCTCGTGTTCCCGCTTCTTCCCGCGGCTCAGTCGAGACATCGGCTCCCTCACTCGGATGAGTGCCATCCGGTCGTTCGCGTACATTCGAGTCTCTCCGCCCGCCTGCCCTCCCCGCGTCACCACGACGTCACAGACTCGCACCAGGAACCGCACTCCTGTGACGCGGGTAACGTTTCGCGGGCGAGGATCGCCGGGATGACACGGGAGGAGGACGGCCATGCGGACAGGCGTACGACAGGGACCGGAGATCTGGATCCGCGGGCCGGTGACCGACGCCCGTGCCCAGGCCGACGGGTGGGAGGGCAGACCCGGACGGCCCGCAGGCCGGCCCGCCATGCCCCGCCGGTTCTCCTGGCTGGCCACCCACGGCGGCGCGGGCACGACCACGCTCGCGGCCGTCTACGGCGGTCACGACTGCGGACGCGCCTGGCCGGTGCCCGGCGCTCCGGAGTCGGTGCTGCTGGTCGCCAGGACCCACTCGGCCGGGCTGGACGCCGTCACCCGGGCCCTCGAGGTGTTCCGTGGGGGCGAGGCGCCCGCCGGACTCGACCTGGACGCCGTGGTGCTCGTCGCGGACGCACCGGGCCGGCTGCCGCGGCGGCTCGCCCAGCGGGTGAAGCCGATCGAGTCCGTGATCGACGTCTACCGCGTCCCGTGGGTGGAGGCCTGGAGGCTGGGCGACCTGAGCGGAGCGCCACCGCGGGAGAGCGAACCGCTGGCCCGTCTCACGGGGGCAGGGAGCGCGCGGGCGGCCTCTAGGCCGTGATGTCCTTCGCCGTGAACCGTGTCCAGGCCGCCGAGCCGAACACGGCCGCGTACAGGGCCTGCAGCTCCAGGTTCTTCACCAGGCCGTCCCAGTAGACCGGCTCGCGCATGAGGTCGGCGAAGGACAGCCAGTAGTGGGAGAAGAGGTACGGCTGGATCGCGTGCAGTTGCGGGATCTGGTCGAGGATCTGAACGGTGATCAGCAGACCCACGGTCGTGGCCATCGCGGCGATCCCGCTGTTGGTCAGCGTCGAGACGAACAGGCCGAGGGCGGCGAGCCCGATCAGGGACGCGGCGACGACGAGGGCGATCAGCAGCGCCCGGCCCAGTCCGTCGGCGAAGCTGATCCGCGTGCCCGAGATGGTCGTCAGATCGCCGAGCGGGAACAGCAGGGCTCCCACGACGAGCGCCGAGACGGCGACCACGAGGGTGGCGACCAGGCAGAACGCCATCGTCGTGGCGTACTTGGCGAGCAGCAGGCGGGTGCGGCCGGCGGGGGCGACCAGCAGATAGCGCAGGGTGCCCGCGTTCGCCTCCCCGGCGACGGCGTCGCCGGCGATCACGCCCACGGCCATCGGCAGGAAGAACGGCAGGGTGGCGGCCAGCGCGGTGAAGACCAGGAACAGCCCGTTGTTGGTGACCTGCGCGATGAACGCCGGCCCCTCGCCGCCCCCGCGGCCGACGGACGAGCCGCCCCTCGTCTCGATCCTTACGGCAACCCCGACCAGGACCGGCACACCGGCCAGCACGCCCAGCAGCGCGAGGGTACGCCAGCGTCGGAAGGTGGTCACCAGCTCGCTGCGCAGCAACCCGAAAGTCCACAGCGGGCGCGGGGCGCGCACGGCCGCGGGCGCGGCCTGCCCCGGCGACACCTCAGCCCGCGACATCGAAGCCCTCCCCCGTGAGTGCCACGAACGCGTCCTCCAGTGAAGCCCGTTCGACCCCGAAGCCGCGTACGCGGACGCCCGCCGTCACCAGCGCGGCGTTCACGTCGGCGAGGTCGCGCTGCGGTGGGTCGCCGGTCACCCGGTCCTCGCCCACGACGACGTCGCCGACGCCCTGTTCCTTCAGCACCCGGGCCGCCTCCCCCGTGTCGGGCGTGGTCACCACCACCCGGCCGCGTGCTCCGGCGGCCAGCTCCGCCACGGCTCCCTGGGTGATCAGCCGCCCCTGCGCCATGACCGCCGCGTGGGTGCACACCTGCTCGATCTCGTCCAGCAGATGGGAGGAGAGGAAGACCGTCGTGCCGTCGGAGGCCAACTCCCGGATCAGGGAGCGGATCTCGCGCATGCCCTGCGGGTCGAGACCGTTGGTCGGCTCGTCCAGGACGAGCAGTCTGCGCGGCTGGAGCAGCGCGGCGGCCAGCCCCAGGCGCTGTTTCATGCCCAGGGAGTAGGCCTTGGCCTTCTTGCCCGCCGCTGCCGTCAGGCCCACCCGGTTCAGGGCGGTGGCGACCCGGGCGCGCCGGGTGCGGGGGTCGGCGGTCGGGTCGGCGGCGTCGTAGCGCAGCAGGTTGTCCCGGCCGGACAGGAAGCCGTACAGGGCCGGGCCCTCGATGAGCGCGCCGACCTGCGGGAGCACGGTGCGCGAGGACCGGGGCATGGGGCGCCCCAGCACCCGCGCCGTGCCGGAGGTGGGCTCGATGAGCCCCATCAGCATGCGGATGGTGGTGGTCTTGCCCGAGCCGTTCGGGCCGAGGAAGCCGAAGACGCTGCCCGCCGGGACGGTCAGGTCGAGACCGTCGACGGCGAGCTGTCCGCCGCGGTAGCGCTTGGTGAGCCCGCGCGTGTGGATGACGCTGTCATCCCCTCCGTCCATCGGCTCCCTCGATTCCTCGTGCCCGTCGCGTCCTTACTGCCCGGTGTTCGCCGCCTTCACCAGCGTGTCCTTGGTGACGGCGCCGACGTACACCTTGCCGTTGTCCGTGATCAGCGCGTTGACCAGGCGGGTGGAGAAGACGGTGCCCTTGCCGAACTTGCCGCTGACCTGGTCGCCGAGCGAGCCGAGGAACCCGCTCAGGTCGCCCTTGCCGGAGGACGACGGGATGCCGCCCTTGTTGCCGGTGTCGAACACGGCGATGGAGTTCCAGCCCTTGCCGAGGACCTTCGGGCCGTTCTCGGCCAGGTCCTTGTGCGACGCGCCGGGCTCGTGGAACTGCCGGCCCGGGCCGGCCTTCCGCTCGGCGCCCTGCCCAGCCTCCTTCGCCGCGTCCTTCTCCTCGGTGACCTTCGCGCCCTTGGGCGGGGTGAAGTCGAAGGTCGAGGCGGCCGGCTTGGCGAAGCTGACCTGGGTGAAGCCCGCGTCCACCACGGCGGCGCCGCCGCTCGCCGGGGTGAGCGTGAACTTCAGCGGCAGCCCGGTCTTGGCGTCCACGGCGATACTGATCGCACCGACCGTGGTGCCGGAGGCGTGCTTCGGCTCGATGACCAGCTTGTAGGCGTCGCGGCCGGCGACCTGCGCGGTGCCGTCGACCTTCACCGAGGTCGTGTCGTCGACCGACTTCAGGGCCTCGTCGGCGAAGTCCTTGGGCGTGGCGGGGACCTCGTCCCGGTGCTTCTTGCCGCCGTCGGCCGCGGTGCCGTGGAAGACCTCGTTCGACTTGCTGTCGTAGCCCCAGACGTCCTTGCCGTTGTGGATGAGGCTGTACTCGGCGGCGCTCTCGATCAGCGAGACCTTCTGCCGGTCCTCGCCGTCGGCGGCGACGCGGAGGGTGTGCGTTCCGGAGGCCAGCTCGGGCAGCTTTGACGTCGGGTCGGCCGACGAACCGTCACCACCCCTGGCTGCGCCGGAGGCCAGGCCGCTCTCCAGGCCGCCGAGGTTCGGCAGACCCAGGTCGGTGCTGACCTTGACCGTGCCGGACAACTGCTGGACGTCCGACTTGGCGATTTTCTCGATGAGTTGCTGTGCGGTGATCTTCGGCAGGTTGGGGTCGCCGGACGCGGCGAGTGCGGGGACGAGCCCGATGGTCGCCGCCGCCACCCCCACCACCGTGACCGGGACGACGTAGCGCGCGGCCTTGCGGCGCCCCGTGCGCAGGTCGTCGGCTTCGGATTCGTTCGGTGCCATGTGTGCCCTACCTCCGTCATCGGCGGCGGCTGTCCTTCTGCACTGGGGTGTAACCCTCAGCCGCCATTCTCACCCAGATCGGTGAGGAGTGGTGTGGTCCGTTGTTTCCATCTGACCAAATCGGCGGGGCGGAGGCGTCAGACCCCGGAGCCAACTCCGTGTACGCCTGCGGTATGACACGCAAAGGGCGACGCCTCCCCCACCCCGTAGGGGTAGATGTGGAGAGCGCCGCCCGGAGGGGGCGTCCTGCGAGGTCGCGGGACCGGACGGGCGTCAGCCGGCCCGGTGCACCACCGCGTCGCACAGCTGAAGCAGTGCGGCCTTCGCCTCGCACTCCCGCAACGGCGCCAGCGCGGCCCGCGCCTCCTCGGCGTAGCGCACGGTGTCCCGGCGGGCCTGCTCCAGCGCCGGGTGCGCCCGCAGCGCAGCCAGCGCCTCCGCGTGCCGCGCGTCGTCGCTGAGGTCGGAGTCCAGCAGCTCACACAGGGCGATGTCCTCGGCCAGCCCCAGCCGGGCCGCACGCTCGCGCAGCCGCAGCACCGGCAGTGTGGCGATGCCCTCGCGCAGATCGGTGCCGGGCGTCTTGCCCGACTCGTGCGAGTCGGAGGCGATGTCCAGGACGTCGTCCGCCAGCTGGAAGGCGACGCCCAGCCGCTCGCCGTACTGCGTCAGCACGTCCACGACCGTCTCGTCGGCGCCGGACATCATCGCGCCGAACCGGCACGACACCGCCACCAGCGAGCCGGTCTTGCCGCCCAGCACGTCCAGGTAGTGGTCGACCGGGTCCCGGCCGTCCTGCGGACCCGCCGTCTCCAGGATCTGCCCGGTGACCAGCCGCTCGAACGCCACGGCCTGCACCCGCACGGCCTCCGGGCCGAGGTCGGCGAGGATCTGCGAGGCGCGGGCGAAGAGGAAGTCGCCGGTCAGGACCGCGACCGAGTTGCCCCAGCGGGTGTTGGCGCTGGCCACCCCGCGGCGCACGGCGGCCTCGTCCATCACGTCGTCGTGGTACAGCGTCGCCAGATGGGTCAGCTCCACCACCACGGCCGAGGGCACGATCCCCGGCGCGTACGGATCCCCGAACTGGGACGCGAGCATCACGAGCAGGGGCCGGAACCGCTTCCCGCCCGCCCTGACGAGATGCTGGGCGGCGCCCGTGATGAACGGGACCTCGCTCTTGGTGGCTTCGAGCAGCCCTTCCTCGACACCCGCCAATCCGGCCTGGACATCGGCTTCGAGAGCCTGGTCCCGCACGGTCAGCCCGAATGGCCCGACGACGGTCACGAGGGGTCTCCTGTCTGCTGGTGTCTGCTGGGGATTACACGGTTTGTCGATAGGTCGCTGCCCTCACTCAAGTCAGCGTATCCGGTCACGTTTCGATCACCGATATCGCCCACCTATACGGGCCAGGCCACTTCACCCGACGTGACCACCATCACGCGTCAGCCACACGGCCCACACGCACTCACGCGTGAAGTCCGATTCACCCCTATTAGGGTTTCAATTCTCTTTAGTGGTAATTGCCCTTCGGTCGCCCGAGCCGTGACTTGGAACACACTCCCCCCGTCCGCGCCATCTCTCGCACTCCTTCACATTCCCTTTACAGCAAGCCGAGTTGAACCTTGGCAAGTGCAAAGGATCAAGCACCACATACACCCCAGACCAAGGTCAAACAGGACGAGTGTGATTCCGGCACTTGTTCGGGACATGTGCTCTCGCATACGTTCCCGGCACCAACGGGCGGACGCCGAATCCTGCCGCCGCCCGTAATCCCAACGACCGAATGACCCACGGCAGGAGCGGGGGACCCAGGTAAGTTCGCCGGGCCGGGTGTCGTACGTACCGCGTACGCCGCACCGGAACGGCTCGGGGTGAAGCCGTGCCCTTCAGGGCGCGGCCGGGCACCTCCCAGCCCGAACCCGACAGCTCACCTCGCAGGCGACGGAGAGGAATTCCCCCATGCCTGCAAACGGTCAGCGCCGCTCTACCCGCACCGCCCGCCTCATCCGCACCCTCGCCGTCACCGGCACGGGCGCAGCCGTCCTCGCCGTGCCGCTGCTCGGTGCCACGACCGCGTCCGCGGCGACCCCGGCCACCGTCCGGACGGCCGCGAGCTTCGGCTACTCGAACAACCTCGACGGCTGGATCCGGGCCTCCCTGGCGGTCATGGCACAGAAGGGCATCCCGGGCTCCTACAACGGGATCCACCGCAACATCATCCGCGAGTCCTCCGGCAACCCGCGTGCCATCAACCTCTGGGACTCCAACGCCAGGAAGGGCATCCCGTCCAAGGGTCTGCTCCAGGTCATCGACCCGACCTTCCGGGCCTACCACGTGAACGGCACGTCCTGGGACATCTACGACCCGATCGCCAACATCACGGCCGCCTGCAACTACGCGGCCAAGCGGTACGGGTCCATCGACAACGTCTTCGGCGCGTACTGACCGGACCGTAGCCGGACCACGCACCGGCTAGACAAACAGTCGTTCGAGGACGACGGCGATGCCGTCGTCCTCGTTCGACATCGTGACCTCGTCGGCCACCGCCTTGAGTTCGGGGTGGGCGTTGGCCATGGCGACCCCCCGGGCGGCCCACTGGAACATCGGGATGTCGTTCGGCATGTCGCCGAAGGCGAGGGCGCTCTCGCGGCCCAGTCCCAGGTGTTCGGCGGCCAGTGCCAGCCCGGTCGCCTTGGTGATGCCGCACGGCTGGAGTTCAACGGTCCCGGGGCCCGACATGGTGACCGTGGCGAGGGAACCCACCGCGCCGCGGGCCGCCGCCGCCAGCTCGTCGTCGGACAGCACCGGGTGACGCAGCAGCACCTTGCTGATGGGCGCGCGCCACAGGTCGTCGCGCCGTTCGACCCGTACGGCGGGCAGCGCCGGGTGCGGCATGAGATACCCCGGCTCGACGAGCGTGAGCCCCTCGACCCCGTCCTGGTCGACCGCGGCGTGCACCTCCCCCACCTCGGCCTCGATCTTGCCGAGCGCGGTCTCGGCCTGCTCCCGGTCCAGGGTGACCGACCACAGCAGGCGGTCGCTGCCTGCGTCGTAGAGCTGGGCGCCCTGACCGCACACCGCGAGCCCCGTGGTGCCGAGGACGTCGAGCAGTTCCCGCACCCTCGGTGCCGGCCGTCCGGTCACCACGAGGTGCCGGGCACCTGCGGCCGCCGCCCCCGCGAGCGCGGCGAGGGACCGTTCGGACACGGTGTGGTCGCCGCGCAGCAGCGTTCCGTCCAGGTCAGTGGCGATGAGGGCATATGCGAGGGCGGCCATGATCAGAGAATACGGATGCCGCGGCCCGCCGACTCGACCGGAACCGGACGACCGCGACGGCCACCGGGCTCCCGGCTCCCCTCTCCTCAACTCCCTTACCTGTGAGAGCGCTTCGGCACCGCGGGCGAGGTGGCCCTCAACCGTGCGCCGCCGCAAGGTGTGCGGCCAGCCGCGGCGAGGCGAACTCCGTGCCGCACACGAACCGCATCACCGGCCCGTACGAGGCCGCCGCCGGCAACCCCGTGAAGTACAGGCCGGGTACCGAGGAGACGTAGCCCGCGCCGAGCCTCGGGGCGCCGCGGCTGAGCGCGAGTCCGGTGCGCAGCTCATGGCCGAGGAAGCCCATCGCGGCGATGTCGACGCGGTAGCCGGTGGCCGCCATGACGTGGTCCGCCTCCAGTTCCCGGCTCTCGCCCGCGAGGGTGCGCACCGTCAGTACCGGACGCCCGCCCGTGACCTCGGCGCGCACGATGCCGCTCACCTCGTGGACCTGCACCGCCGACTCGAAGCGCTCGCGCAGCCACCAGGCGCCGAGCGGGCCGAGGACCCGGCCGACCAGATGGTGGCGGACCCCGGCCGGGAGGTACCGGAAGGGCTGCGGGTAGTAGCTCAGCGCCCACAGCGACCAGGCGCGGCCGAAGGGCGACTCGGGCCGGAACCTCGGCTGCTCCCAGGGCGGGGCGCCGAAGGCAACCGAGCCGCGGCCCCGTGCCACCACCCGCACCCGCGCGCCGGCCTCCGCCGCGAGCGCCGCCGTCTCCAGCGCGGACTGGCCGGCGCCGACGACGATCAGCTCCTTCCCGGCGAACCGGCCGAGGTCGTGGTGCTGGGAGCTGTGCGAGAGCGGCCCGGTGGGCGTGGGGCCGTCCGGCACCGCCGCGGCCAGCTCCGGCGGCAGATGGGACAGGCCCGACAAGCCCGTCGCCACCACGACCGCTCGGGCGGTGAACTGCTCCCCGGAGTCGGGCTTCAGCTCGAAGCCGCCGCCCGGCCGCCGGTCGACCGACACCACCCGCACCCGCTCCAGCTCGGGCACCAGCCTGTGCTGGAACCACTCGCCGTAGGCGATGAAGGTCTCCACCGGGATGATGTCCTCGTCGGCCACCAGCGGTCCGATGCCGGCCGCGGCGCAGTAGTCGGCGAGGGTGTGGCCGCGCTGCGGGCAGTCGATGCCGGAGGCGGCCGGGGTCGACTTCAGCAGCATTCCTGCGGGCATGTGGTCGCGCCAGGCGACCATGGGCTCGCCGAAGACGCGGACCGGGATGCCCCGGGCACGCAGATGGGCGGCGGTGGACAGGCCGAACGGCCCGGCACCGATGACTGCCACCGGTTGGTTCACGAAGTCCCTCCCCAGGACGTGTTCACGTCACTTCGTGGGCCGGCTCGGGCGGCGGGACGGGCCGCCCGCATACATTCGTGCTCTGCCCTAACCGGTCGTGCCGCCGCGGCGGTTGGTCCGCCACAGCTGATGGAGGTGCCGGGCGCCCGGACGCACGAAGCGGGCGAGCATCGTGAGGAACGGCATCGGGTCGTCACCCGCGAGCCAGGCCAGCTCCGTGCCGCTCGCCCTCGCCGGCGCGTGCGGCGTGGTGTAGCCGCTGCGGCGATAGGCGAGCAGGGCGGGCAGGTCGATGTTCTCCACGACGTACCGGTGGCCGGCGCGCTGCTCGCCCTCCGGGACGGGGCGGCCGGTCAGGTCGAGGTGCATGGCACGGACGACGTCCACGCCCGACTCGCTCTCGAAGAGCCGGAACTGCGCGCCCATGCGCGGATTGAAGTCGAGCAGCTTGTACTGCCCGTCGCGCCGGTCGAAACGCAGGTCGAGGTCGACGATGCCGGTGAAGCCGATCTGCTTGATGAACCGCGCCGCGAGGTCGGCGAGTTCCGGGTTGTCGACGACGTACGCGTTCGCCGTCATGCCCGCGTGCGGCGGCCAGGAACGGACCTTGACACCGGTGAACATCGCGAGCGGGGCCGAGTCCTGGTCGAAGTAGGCGTGCACGATCCAGTCCTCGGCCTGCTCCCGCGGCAGATACTCCTGGAGGATCACGCCCGGCTGCTCACCCCAGTCGCGGGCCAGGGCCAGCAGTCCCTCACGGCTGTTGATCCTCGTGGTGCCGTTCACCGCGGGGCTGCTGCGCCGGACGAACGCCTCGCGGTTCTTGGCCACCACCGGGAAGCGGGTCTTCTCGGCGAACGCCACGATGTCGTCGTACGACTGCGGGAAGGCGGCCGTGGGGCTCGGGATGCCGTGCTCCACGCACAGTTCGTGCAGTCCCTGCTTGCTGGCCAGGCGGCGCGGCAGGCCGGGGGCGACGGGCGGGAAGAGGAAGTGGCCCTTGAGTTCGTCCTGGTGCTCGGCGATCAGGACGGCGGCCTCCTCGTCGGTGGGCACCAGGACCGTGGGCCGGCCGATGCGGCGGCCGATCCGGAGCAAGCCCTCCACCAGACGGTCCGCGCCCTCCGTGCCCCTGGTCGGCCAGACGAACGCGCGTTTGAGATAACGGGAGGAGGCCGCCGGTGTGTAGGCGTCCTCGGTGATCGCGTACATCGGCACGCCCAGACGGCCGAGACTGCGGATCGCGCCCACCCCACCGTGGTGCAGCGGGTAGTCGCCGAACTTCACGATCAGGCCCGGGACCTCACGGTCGGCCCGGAAAGGCACACTGACGGCATTCCTGGCCACGGGTCCCCCCACGTGTCCCCCCTATGGAGCGGACCCACCCCGTCCGCGTCCCCAGAGGACGCTAAGCCGGAATTGCCCCCTCCCACAAGACCAATTCGGACATTGCAAACTCTTTAGACACTGCCCAAGACATGCGACGCCCCCGTAACGTGTGGCCCGACCACATGGAATTCCGGAAAGGAAGGCAGTACCCATGCCCCCCTTCGAGGTACCCGAGGGCGACCCCTTCGGTCCGCACAACCTTCCCTACGGCGTCTTCTCCCGCGCCGGGTCGCCGGAGAGGACCGTGGGCGTCCGGCTCGGCGACCACGTACTCGACGCGGGGGCGGCGGCGCGGGCACTCGGTTCACCGTACGCCGGGCTGCTCGCGCGGCCGACCCTGAACCCGCTGCTGGCCGCGGGCCGCACCGCGTGGTCCGACGTGCGGCGCGCGCTGACGTCGTGGGTGACGGTGCCGGCCCACCAGGAGACCGTCGCGCCCTTCCTGCACCCGCTGTCCTCGGTGACCCTGCACCTCCCCTTCGAGGTCGCGGACTACGTCGACTTCTACGCCTCGGAGAACCACGCCCGGAACGTGGGGCAGATCTTCCGCCCGGACGCCGAGGACTCGCTGACCCCCAACTGGAAGCACCTGCCGATCGGTTACCACGGCCGCTCCGGCACGGTGGTGGTCTCCGGCACGGACGTGGCGCGCCCGTCGGGCCAGCGGAAGGCTCCCACGGACCCCGCGCCGGTGTTCGGCCCCTCGGTCCGCCTGGACATCGAGGCGGAGGTCGGCTTCGTGGTGGGCGCGCCCTCGCGGATGGGGCAGCCGGTCGCGCTCGGCGACTTCCGCGAGCACGTCTTCGGGCTGTGCCTGCTGAACGACTGGTCGGCGCGCGACATCCAGGCCTGGGAGTACGTCCCGCTCGGGCCGTTCCTCGGCAAGTCCTTCGCCACGTCGGTGTCGGCGTGGATCACTCCGCTGGACGCCCTGGAGGAGGCACGGGTGGCCCCGCCGCGGCGCACGCACCCGCTGCTGCCCTACCTCGACGACTCCGCGGACGAGCCCGGCGGTTACGACCTGCGGATCTCCGTCGCGATCAACGGTCACGTGGTGTCCGAGCCGCCCTTCTCCACCATGTACTGGACGGCCGCGCAGCAGCTCGCCCACATGACGGTCAACGGCGCGTCCCTGCGCACGGGCGACCTGTACGGCTCGGGCACGGTGAGCGGACCCGCCGAGCACGAGCGCGGCTCGCTGCTGGAGCTGACCTGGAACGGCCGGGAGCCGCTGGAACTCCCCGACGGCAAGCGGGCGTTCCTGGAGGACGGCGACGTCGTGACGCTCTCGGCCTGGGCGCCGGGCGCGAACGGCACGCGGGTGGGCCTCGGGGAGGTGACGGGGCGGATCGTCTCGGGCTGAGCGGAGGCCCTGCGGCCCTTCCCACGCCGGGGATTTGGTGGTGGCGGACCCCTGACTCCCGGTGCCTGTGGCCGTCATACTGGCGGCAGGCCGTGCGCGCCCGGCGCGCCGGCCGGCCGCACAGCACCGCTCCACCGCACGACCCCGACACCCGCCCACCTCCGACGAGGATCCGGAGTCCGAGGCATGACCGCCTGCCTGCTCCTGCTGAGCGCCGTCGCGCTGACGCTCGCCGTGCCGGTCCCCCACGCGCTGGCCCGGGCGGGGTGGCCCGAACGGGAGCCCGTCGTCGCACTGTGGGTGTGGCAGTGCCTGGTCGCCACCGTCCTGCTGTGCTGCCTCGCAGGGCTCGTGCTGGGCACCGCGGCCGTCTTCAGCACCGTTCACGACCGGGTCTTCGCCCCCGCGCCGCCGGCCGTGACAGCCGCCTACGACTCGTCCGTGGCGCCGGTCTGGGCCGCCGGCCTCACCCTGCTGCTGGCCGGCGGCGCCGCCTGGACCACCGCGATGCTCGCCCGCGAGCTCGTCGAGGCCCGCCGCCGGCGCGGCCTGGCCCGCGCGCACCTGCGCGAACGCGCCCCCGATCTGCCCGCGGGCCTTCCGGCGGCCCGCGGACCGCTGCTGGTGCTGGAGGACGAGTACCCCGACGCCTGGTGGATGCCCGGTCACCAGCCCCAGCTCGTCGTCACCACCGGCGCCCTGCACCGGCTCACCGGCCACCAGCTCGACGCCGTCCTCGCGCACGAACGCGGCCACGCCCGCGCCCACCACGACTGGCTGCTGCACCTGTCGACCGCGCTGGCGACCGGCTTTCCGCGCATCCCGCTGTTCACGCACTTCTGCGAGCAGACCCACCGCCTGGTCGAACTGGCCGCCGACGATACGGCCTCCCGCCGCCACGGCCACCTCACCACGGCCCTCGCGCTGATCGAGCTCAACCAGCACCGCGGGGTACTGTCCTGCGCCTCCAGCAACCGGCTGCTGAGCGAGCGGGTGGACCGCCTGCTGGAGCCGCCGCCGCGGCTGGACCGCAGGCGCCGGGCGCTGACCACGGCGGTCGCGGCCCTGGTGCCGCTGCTCCCGCTCCTGATCACGTTCGCCCCTGGCCTGACGGCGCTGGGCTGAGCAACGGGCCCGTCGCCGTGACCGGCGCGGACCGCCTATATCCAGTCGTCCGGTTCCGGCTCGGGCATATCCTCCACCGGTTCCGGCTCGCCCGCCCCGGCCGTTCCGATCCCGGCCGTTTCTGTCCCGGCCGTTCCTGATCCGGCCGTGGCGTCGCCGGACGGGCCGGTCAGCGACTCCAGCACCGCGAGCACGCCCTCCCCGTACGTCGCCAGCTTCTTCTCGCCGACGCCGCCGACCGTGCCGAGCTGTGCCACGGACGTCGGCCAGATCGTGACGATCTCCCGGAGCGTGGCGTCGTGGAAGATGACGTACGCCGGGACGCCCTGCTCGCGGGCCTGTTCGGCGCGCCAGGCGCGCAGGGCCTCGAAGGCGGGAAGCAGCTCCTCGGGCAGCTCGGCCACCGCCGCCCTGGGCTTGCGGTCGTCCCTGGCGGCCGAAGCCCGCGACGCGGCCGGCTTCTTCGGCTCCTTGCGCAGCGGCACCTCCCGCTCTCTCCGCAGTACCGACCCGCTGCTGTCGGTCAGCACCAGCGTGCCGTACTCGCCCTCCACCGCGAGCAGTCCCTGCGCCAGCAACTGCCGTACGACGCCGCGCCATTCGCCCTCGGTGAGCTCCTCCCCGATGCCGAACACGGACAGCTGGTCGTGGTCGAACTGGATCACCTTGCCGGTGCGCTTGCCGAGCAGGATGTCGATGATCTGGCCCGCGCCGAACTTCTGCCCCCGCTCCCGCTTCAGCCGCACCACCGTCGACAGCACCTTCTGGGCCGCGATCGTGCCGTCCCAGGTCTCGGGCGGGGTCAGGCAGGTGTCGCAGTTTCCGCAGCCGGCCGCGCCCGGTTCCTGGCCGAAGTAGGCGAGGAGCTGGCCGCGGCGGCACCGGGCCGTCTCGCACAGGGCGAGCATCGCGTCCAGATGGGCCTGGGCCCGGCGGCGGAACGCCTCGTCGCCCTCACCGGACTGGATGAGCTTGCGCTGCTGCACGACGTCGTTCAGGCCGTAGGCCATCCAGGCCGTGGACGGCAGGCCGTCCCGGCCCGCGCGGCCCGTCTCCTGGTAGTAGCCCTCCACGGACTTGGGCAGGTCCAGGTGGGCGACGAAGCGGACGTCGGGCTTGTCGATGCCCATGCCGAAGGCAATGGTGGCGACCACGACCAGGCCGTCCTCGCGCAGGAAGCGGGACTGGTGCGCCGCGCGGGTGCCCGCGTCCAGGCCCGCGTGGTATGGCACCGCCTCGACGCCGTTGCGGGTGAGGAACTCGGCCGTCTTCTCCACCGAGTTGCGCGACAGGCAGTACACGATGCCCGCGTTGCCCGGGTACTCCTGGCGCAGGAAGGTCAGCAGCTGCTTCTTGGCGTCGGCCTTGGGCACGATCCGGTACTGGATGTTGGGCCGGTCGAAGCTGGCCACGAAGTGCCGGGCCCGCGGCATGTTCAGCCGCTGGGTGATCTCCTGGTGCGTGGCGTGGGTGGCCGTCGCGGTGAGCGCGATCCGCGGCACGTCCGGCCAGCGCTCGCCCAACAGTGACAGCGCCAGGTAGTCGGGGCGGAAGTCGTGGCCCCACTGGGACACGCAGTGCGCCTCGTCGATGGCGAAGACGGAGATCTTGCCGCGGGAGAGCAGGTCGAGCGTGGTGTCCAGGCGCAGCCGCTCCGGTGCCAGGTAGAGCAGGTCGAGCTCGCCGGCCAGGAACTCCGCCTCGACCACCCGGCGCTCGTCGAAGTCCTGCGTGGAGTTCACGAACCCGGCGCGCACGCCCAGCGCCCGCAGCGCGTCCACCTGGTCCTGCATCAGCGCGATGAGCGGCGACACCACGACGCCCGTACCGGGCCTGACCAGGGACGGAAGCTGGTAGCACAGCGACTTGCCGCCACCGGTGGGCATGAGCACGACAGCGTCGCCGCCCGCCACCACATGCTCGACGACCGCTTCCTGCTCGCCCCGGAATTCCTCGTACCCGAAGACCCGGCGCAGCGTCGCCAGCGCCTCGCTCTCCGTCACTGACATGTCGGTGACACCATCCGTCCCGCCCATCGCCTCGTCCCCCACACCTCGCTCCTCGACCACTGCCTCCACGATAGGGGCCCCCGCGGACACCCCCGGACTTGTCCACAGGCCGGCCCTGCAACCCCTGGTCAACGACACGACAGTCGTTCACACGTACGCAGGAGACTCGTCCCTTTCGGGCCGATAGTCTGAACAGACCGGCGAGACTCCGTCCCGTGGGAGTACTGATGAGCGTCGCACCGAAGGCGTCCGAGCCCACCTGGCCGACCCCGCCGGAAGGCGGCTGGACCGCCGACGACCTGGACCGGCTTCCGAATCTGCCTCCACACACGGAATTGATTGACGGGAGCCTGGTCTTCGTAAGTCCGCAAACCGCCTTCCATGAGCGCGCCGTCGACTTCTTCAAGTGGCACTTGCAGTCGCTGGCACCAGAGGACTACGAGGTCTTTCGCGAGTTCACCATCGACATCGACCGCCAGAACAGGCCCGAGCCCGACGCCGTCGTCGTACGAGGAGACGTGGTGGACGAGGGCCCGGGGCAGACGAGGTTCCCGGCGGAGGCCGTGATCCTGGCCGTGGAGGTCGTCTCCGAGGACTCCGTCTCCCGGGACCGCGAGACCAAGCCGCTGAAGTACGCGCAGGCGAAGATCCCCCACTACTGGCGGGTCGAGAACGAGAACGGCCGTGCCGCGGTGCATGTCTTCGAGCTGGAACCCACGACGACCGGCTCCTACACCAGCGTCGGCATCTTCAGGGGGCGGATGAAGGTGGACGCCCCGTTCTCCGTGGACCTGGACCTCACCGAGATCAGGACGCGCCACGGCAAGGGCAAGTAGGTCCGAGCACATCGGAACGCGGTGGCCCGGACCCACCGGGGCA
Source organism: Streptomyces sp. NPDC093064 (assembly GCF_044754605.1). Taxonomy (NCBI): domain Bacteria; kingdom Bacillati; phylum Actinomycetota; class Actinomycetes; order Kitasatosporales; family Streptomycetaceae; genus Streptomyces; species Streptomyces sp. NPDC093064. Next base: position 143,961 of record NZ_JBIVPK010000013.1, on the reverse strand, counting down.
CCGGGCCACCGCGTTCCGGCACTACCTCAGCGCACGAACACTCCCGCCTGGTTGGCCAGGTCCAGGAAGTACTGCGGGGCCACGCCGAGTACCACCGTGACCGCCACTCCCACGCCGATCGCGGTCATCGTCAGCGGGGACGGCACCGCCACCGTCGGGCCCTCCGGGTGGGGATCGCTGAAGAACATGAGCACGATGACGCGGATGTAGAAGAAGGCCGCGATCGCCGACGAGATCACACCGATCACGACCAGCGGCACCGCGCCGCCCTCGGCCGCCGCCTTGAACACCGCGAACTTCCCGGCGAAGCCGGAGGTCAGCGGAATGCCCGCGAAGGCCAGCAGGAACACCGCGAACACGGCCGCCACCAGCGGGGAACGCCGGCCCAGCCCCGCCCACTTCGACAGGTGCGTGGCCTCGCCGCCCGCGTCGCGCACCAGCGTGACCACGGCGAACGCGCCGATCGTCACGAAGGAGTACGCGGCCAGGTAGAACAGCACGGACGAGACGCCGTCCTTCGAGGTCGCGATGACACCGGCGAGGATGAAGCCCGCGTGCGCGATCGACGAGTACGCGAGCAGCCGCTTGATGTCGGTCTGCGTGATCGCGACGATCGCACCGCCCAGCATGGTGACGATCGCGACCCCCCACATGACCGGCCGCCAGTCCCACCGCATGCCCGGCAGGACGACGTACAGCAGCCGCAGCAGCGCGCCGAAGGCCGCCACCTTGGTCGCCGCCGCCATGAACCCGGTGACCGGGGTCGGAGCGCCCTGATAGACGTCCGGCGTCCACATGTGGAACGGGACCGCGCCCACCTTGAACAGCAGGCCCATCACGATCATCGCGGCGCCGATGAGCAGCAGCGCGTCGTTGCCCATGGTGCTGGCGAGTGCCGGGTCGACGTTCGGCACGTTGCCGTCGACGACCTGCGCGATCCTGGCGTACGACACCGAGCCCGCGTACCCGTACAGCAGCGCGATGCCGAAGAGGGTGAACGCGGAGGCGAAGGCGCCCAGCAGGAAGTACTTGACCGCGGCCTCCTGCGACATGAGCCGCTTGCGGCGGGCCAGCGCGCACATGAGGTACAGCGGCAGGGAGAAGACCTCCAGGGCCACGAACAGGGTCAGCAGGTCGTTGGCCGAGGGGAACACCAGCATGCCGGCGACCGCGAAGAGCAGGAGCGGGAAGACCTCGGTGGTGGTGAAACCGGCCTTGACCGCGGCCTTCTCGCTCTCGCTGCCCGGTACGGCCGCCGCCTGCGCGGCGAAGGAGTCGACGCGGTTGCCGTGCGCCGCCGGATCCAGTCGCCGCTCGGCGAAGGTGAACAGGGCGACCAGGCTCGCCAGCAGGATCGTGCCCTGGAGGAAGAGCGAGGGTCCGTCGACGGAGATGGCCCCCATGGCCGCGATGTGCGCCTTGGTGGTGCCGTATCCGTCCGCCGCGAGCGCGACGACCGCGGCGAACGCGGCGGCGAGCGCGACGACGGACACGAACACCTGCGCGTAGTAGCGCGACCTGCGCGGGACGAACGCCTCGATGAGCATTCCGACGATCGCCGCGCCCACGACGATCAGGGTGGGCGACAACTGCCCGTATTCGATCTTCGGCGCCTCGATCTTCGAGATCGGGTCGGCCGCGGTTGTCCACAGGCTGTGGACGGCTGCTCCGCTCACTTGGCCGCCTCCACTGCGGGCTTCGGGTCGGTCTTGTGTACGTCGGACATGGTCTGCTGGACCGCCGGGTTGACGATGTCCGTGACGGGCTTCGGATAGACGCCCAGGAAGATCAGCAGCACCACCAGCGGGGCCACGACCACCAGCTCCCGCACCCGCAGGTCCGGCATCGCCGAGACCTCCGGCTTCACGGGGCCGGTCATCGTCCGCTGGTACAGGACGAGCGTGTACAGCGCGGCGAGCACGATGCCGAAGGTGGCGACGATGCCGATCGCCGGGTAGCGCGTGAACGTGCCGACCAGCACCAGGAACTCACTGACGAAGGGCGCCAGTCCCGGCAGGGACAGGGTGGCGAGGCTGCCGATCAGGAACGTGCCGGCGAGCACCGGAGCGACCTTCTGCACACCGCCGTAGTCGGAGATGAGCCGGGAGCCACGCCGGGAGATCAGGAAGCCGGCGATCAGCATGAGCACGGCCGTCGACAGACCGTGGTTGACCATGTAGAGCGTCGCTCCGGACTGGCCCTGGCTGGTCATCGCGAAGATGCCCATGATGATGAAGCCGAAGTGCGAGATCGACGCGTACGCGATCAGGCGCTTGATGTCCCGCTGGCCCACCGCGAGCAGCGCCCCGTAGATGATGCTGATCAGGGCGAGGACGAGGATGGCCGGCGTGGCCCACTTGCTCGCCTCCGGGAACAGCTGGAGGCAGAAGCGGAGCATCGCGAAGGTGCCCACCTTGTCGACGACCGCGGTGATGAGGACGGCGACCGGCGCGGTCGACTCCTGCATCGCGTTGGGCAGCCAGGTGTGCAGCGGCCACAGCGGCGCCTTCACCGCGAAGGCGAAGAAGAAGCCGAGGAACAGCCAGCGTTCGACGTCGGTCGCCATGTGCAGCGAGCCGTTGGCGCGGGCCTGCGCGATCTCGGTGAGCGAGAAGCTCCCGGCGACCACGTACAGCCCGATCACCGCGGCCAGCATGATCAGACCGCCGGTCAGGTTGTAGAGCAGGAACTTCACCGCCGCGTACGACCGCTGGGTCGACGCCGTCTCCTCGCCGTGCTCGTGGGCACGGTCCCCGAAGCCGCCGATGAGGAAGTACATCGGGATCAGCATGGCTTCGAAGAAGATGTAGAAGAGGAAGACGTCGGTGGCCTCGAAGGAGATGATCACCATCGCCTCGACGGCCAGGATCAGCGCGAAGAAGCCCTGTGTCGGCCGCCAGCGGCGGCTTCCGGTCTCCAGCGGGTCGGCGTCGTGCCAGCCGGCCAGGATCACGAACGGGATGAGCAGGGCGGTCAGCCCGACCAGCGCCACCCCGATGCCGTCGACGCCCAGTTCGTACCTGACGCCGAAGGACGCGATCCAGGAGTGGGACTCGGTGAGCTGGTAACGGGCGCCGCCCGGGTCGAAGCGGACCAGGACGGTGACGGCCAGCGCGAGCGTGGCCAGCGAGGCGGCCAGCGCGAGCCACTTCGCGACGGTGCGCCGGGCGGCCGGCACGGCGGCCGTGGCGATGGCCCCGAGTGCCGGGAGCACCGCCGTCGCTGTCAGCAGAGGAAAGGACATCGGTATCAGACCGCCCTCATCAGCAGGGTCGCGGCGACCAGCAGTGCCGCACCGCCGAACATCGAGACCGCGTAGGAGCGCGCGAAGCCGTTCTGCAGCCGGCGCATCCGCCCGGACAGGCCGCCGACCGAGGCCGCCGTGCCGTTGACGACTCCGTCGACCAGGGTGTGGTCGACGTAGACCAGGGACCGCGTGAGGTGCTCGCCGCCGCGGACCAGGACGATGTGGTTGAAGTCGTCCTGGAGCAGGTCCCGCCGGGCGGCCCGGGTGAGCAGCGAGCCGCGCGGTGCGACGGCCGGGACCGGCTTGCGGCCGTACTGGGCCCAGGCGATGGCCACGCCGACGATCAGGCACACCATCGTCGCGCCGGTGACCGTCCACGCGCTGAGCGGCGAGTTGCCCTCGCTGTGCCCGGTGACCGGCTCCAGCCAGTGCAGGAAGCGGTCGCCGATGCTGAAGAACGCGCCGCCAAGGACCGAGCCGACGGCCAGCACGATCATCGGGATCGTCATGGCCCTGGGAGACTCGTGCGGGTGCGGCTCGTTGCCGTTCTCGTCGGGCTGCCAGCGCTTCTCGCCGAAGAACGTCATCAGCATCACGCGCGTCATGTAGAACGCCGTGATGGCCGCGCCCAGCAGGGCCGCGCCGCCGAGGATCCAGCCCTCGGCGCCGCCCTTGGCGAAGGCCGCCTCGATGATCTTGTCCTTGGAGAAGAAGCCGGACAGGCCCGGGAAGCCGATGATGGCGAGGTAGCCGAGGCCGAAGGTGACGAAGGTGACCGGCATGTACGCGCGCAGCCCGCCGTACTTGCGCATGTCCACCTCGTCGTTCATGCCGTGCATGACCGAACCGGCACCGAGGAACAGCCCGGCCTTGAAGAAGCCGTGCGTCACCAGGTGCATGATCGCGAAGACGTAGCCGATGGGGCCGAGGCCCGCGGCCAGCACCATGTAGCCGATCTGCGACATGGTCGAGCCGGCCAGCGCCTTCTTGATGTCGTCCTTCGCGCAACCGACGATCGCACCGAACAGCAGCGTGACCGCGCCGACGACGGTGACCACCAGCTGTGCGTCGGGCGCCGCGTTGAAGATCGCCGCGGAGCGGACGATGAGGTAGACGCCCGCCGTCACCATGGTCGCGGCGTGGATGAGGGCCGAGACCGGGGTCGGGCCCTCCATCGCGTCCCCGAGCCAGGACTGGAGCGGCACCTGGGCGGACTTGCCGCACGCGGCGAGCAGCAGCATCAGCGCGATGGCGGTGAGCTTGCCCTCGGTGGCGCCGCCCACGAGACCGGGTTCGGCGTGGGTGCCGAGCAGCGGGCCGAAGGCGAAGGTGCCGAACGTCGCGAACATCAGCATGATCGCGATGGACAGGCCCATGTCGCCGACCCGGTTGACCAGGAAGGCCTTCTTCGCCGCGGTCGCCGCGCTGGGCTTGTGCTGCCAGAAGCCGATCAGCAGGTAGGAGGCGAGACCGACGCCCTCCCAACCGACGTACAGCAGCAGGTAGTTGTCGGCGAGGACGAGGACCAGCATCGCCGCGAGGAACAGGTTGAGGTAGCCGAAGAAGCGGCGGCGCCGCTCGTCGTGCTCCATGTACGCGACCGAGTACAGGTGGATCAGCGAGCCGACACCGGTGATCAGCAGGACGAACGTCATCGACAGCTGGTCGAGACGGAACGTGACGTCCGCCTGGAAGCCGGACACCGGGATCCAGCTGAACAGGTGCTGGGTCAGGGTCCGTTGGTCGGCGCTTCTGCCGAGCAGGTCGGCGAAGAGGACCAGGCCGATCACGAAGGAGACGGCCGCGAGCAGGGTGCCGAGCCAGTGGCCGACGGCGTCGAGCCGCCGACCGCCGACCAGGAGGACGGCCGCTCCGAGCAGGGGCGCCGCGATCAGCAGCGCAATCAGGTTCTCCACGATTCTTCCGACCCCTTACAGCTTCATCAGGCTGGCGTCGTCGACCGAGGCCGAGTGACGGGAACGGAACACCGACACGATGATCGCGAGCCCGACCACGACCTCCGCCGCGGCGACGACCATCGTGAAGAACGCGATGATCTGGCCGTCGAGGTTGCCGTGCATCCGCGAGAAGGTGACGAGCGCGAGGTTGCAGGCGTTCAGCATCAACTCGATGCACATGAAGACCACGATGGCGTTGCGCCGGATCAGCACGCCGGTGGCGCCGATCGTGAACAGCAGGGCGGCGAGATAGAGGTAGTTCACAGGGTTCACTTCGACGCCTCCTCGGGCCGCTTGAAGGCCGTAGGCTCCATCGCGGTGCGCTCCAGGCGTTGCGCGGCGCGCTGCTCCAGGGCCTTGAGGTCGTTGAGTGCCTCGGCCGAGACGTCACGGATCTGCCCGCGCTCGCGCAGCGTCTTGCTGACGGTGAGCTCGGACGGGGTGCCGTCGGGCAGCAGTCCGGCGATGTCCACGGCGTTGTGCCGGGCGTAGACGCCGGGCGCCGGCAGCGGCGGTACGTGCCGTCCCTCGCGCACGCGCTGCTCGGCCAGCTCGCGCTGGGTCCTGGCCCGCTCGGTGCGCTCTCGGTGGGTGAGCACCATGGCGCCGACGGTGGCCGTGATCAGCAGTGCGCCGGTGAGTTCGAAGGCGAAGACGTAGCGGGTGAAGAGGAGGGAGGCCAGGCCCTCCACGTTGCCGCCCGCGTTGGCCTTGCCGATGCCGTTGAACTCCTTCAGGGAGGCGTTGGCGATACCCGCGATCAGCAGGATGCCGAAGCCGAGCCCGCACAGCAGGGCCAGCCAGCGCTGGCCCTTGATGGTCTCCTTCAGGGAGTCCGCCGCGGTCACGCCGACGAGCATCACCACGAACAGGAACAGCATCATGATCGCGCCGGTGTAGACGACGATCTGCACGATGCCCAGGAAGTAGGCGCCGTTGGTGAGGTAGAAGATCGCCAGGACGATCATGGTGGCGGCCAGGCACAGCGCGCTGTGCACGGCCCTCTTCATGAAGACGGTGCACAGGGCGCCGATCACCGCGACGGTACCGAGTACCCAGAACTGGAAGGCCTCTCCGGTGGAGGTGGAGTAGGCGGCGAGCTGCGCGCTCATGCGTCAGCCCCCTGTTCCTCAGCCGCGCCCGAAGGGCCTGCCATCTGACCCTGTTCGCCCTTGGAGACGGCGACCTGGCGCACCGTGCCGGGCGCGGCCTCCGTCACCAGGCCCCGGTAGTAGTCCTGCTCGTCCGTCCCCGGGTAGATGGCGTGCGGCGTGTCGACCATGCCCTCTTCGAGACCGGCGAGCAGCTGCTCCTTGGTGTAGATGAGGTTGGCGCGGCTGGAGTCGGCCAGTTCGAACTCGTTGGTCATCGTCAGCGCGCGCGTGGGGCACGCCTCGATGCACAGGCCGCACAGGATGCAGCGGGCGTAGTTGATCTGGTAGACGCGGCCGTACCGCTCGCCCGGCGAGTAGCGCTCCTCGTCAGTGTTGTCGGCGCCCTCCACGTAGATGGCGTCGGCGGGGCAGGCCCAGGCGCACAGCTCGCAGCCGACGCACTTCTCCAGGCCGTCCGGATGGCGGTTGAGCTGGTGCCGTCCGTGGAAGCGCGGAGCCGTGGTCTTCTGCTGCTCCGGGTACTGCTCGGTCAGCCGCTTCTTGAACATGGCCTTGAAGGTCACGCCGAAGCCGGCGACGGGGTTCAGGAAACCGGGTTTGGTCTCCTTGGGCTCCTCAGCCATCGGACGCCTCCTTTCCATCCAGAGGTCCGTCACTGGCAGTGTCCGATCCGCCACTGACAATCAACTCCCGCTCGCGGCGCGAGCGGCGCCGCGGCACCGGCGGCAGATCCTGCCCCGGCAGCGGCGGTACGGGGAATCCGCCGGCCATCGCGTCGAAGGCGGCCGGCTCGGCCTCGGGCTGCTCGGCGGCCTTCGTCCGCTGACGGAACATGTCGGCGACGAAGGACAGGACCAGCACCGTCAGTACGGCACCCACGACATAGAGGGCGATGTCGGCGAAGCCGTAGTTCTCGTTGCGCAGGACCCGGACGGTCGCGACGAGCATCAGCCAGGCCACGGAGACCGGGATGAGGACCTTCCAGCCGAGCTTCATCAGCTGGTCGTAGCGGACCCGCGGGAGCGTGCCGCGCAGCCAGATGAAGAAGAACAGCAGCAGCTGGACCTTGATCACGAACCAGAGCAGCGGCCACCAGCCGTGGTTGGCGCCCTCCCAGAAGGTGCTGATCGGCCAGGGGGCCCGCCAGCCGCCCAGGAAGAGCGTGGTCGACACCGCGGAGACCGTCACCATGTTCACGTACTCGGCGAGCATGAACATCGCGAACTTGATCGACGAGTACTCGGTGTTGAAGCCGCCGACCAGGTCGCCCTCGGACTCCGGCATGTCGAACGGCGCGCGGTTCGTCTCCCCGACCATCGTGACGATGTAGAGGATGAAGGAGACCGGCAGCAGCAGGATGAACCAGCGGTCGTGCTGCTGCTCGACGATCGTCGACGTCGACATCGAGCCCGAGTACAGGAAGACCGAGGCGAACGCGGCGCCCATGGCGATCTCGTAGGAGATCATCTGCGCGCAGGACCGCAGTCCGCCCAGGAGCGGGTAGGTCGATCCGGAGCTCCAGCCCGCCAGCACGATGCCGTAGATGCCGACGGAGGCGACCGCGAGGATGTAGAGCATCGCGATCGGCAGGTCGGTCAGCTGCATCGCGGTGCGGTGGCCGAAGATCGAGATCTCGTTGTTCGCCGGTCCGAAGGGGATCACCGCGATCGCCATGAAGGCCGGGATGGCCGCGACGATCGGCGCGAGGACGTAGACCACCTTGTCCGCGCGCTTGACGACGACGTCCTCCTTGAGCATCAGCTTCACGCCGTCGGCGAGCGACTGGAGCATGCCCCAGGGCCCGTTCCGGTTGGGGCCGATGCGCAACTGCATCCAGGCGACGACCTTGCGCTCCCAGACGATGGAGAACAGCACCGTCACCATCAGGAAGGCGAAGCAGAACACCGCCTTGACGACGACCAGCCACCAGGGATCGGTGCCGAACATCGACAGGTTCTCAGCGGCGAGGTACGGACTCATGCCTCCACCTCCTTGGGGGCCTCGGTCGAGGACGTCGCCGGGCCGATGCGGACGAGGGAGCCGGGCAGCGCCCCGGTGTCGGAGGCGACGCCCCCGCCGACGGAGTTCAGCGGGAGCCACACCACCCGGTCGGGCATCTCGGTGATCTCCAGCGAGAGTTCGACCGTGCCGGCGGGACCGGTCACGGCGAACGCGGCGGAGTCCGCGACGCCTGCCTCGGCGGCCGTGGCGGCCGACACGCGTGCGCGTGCGGCGTGCCGGGTCCCGGCGAGCGCCTCGTCGCCCTCCTGGAGGACACCCTGGTCGAGCAGCAGCCGGTGCCCCGCGAGCAGAGCCTCCCCGGCGGCCGGGCGCGGCGTCGCGCCCGCGCTGTGCACCGGGTCGTCGGCGCGCGGTCCGGTCCAGGCACCCAGCCGGTCCAGCTCCGCGCGCACGGTCCGCAGGTCCGGCAGGCCCAGGTGGACGTCCATGGCGTCGGCCAGCATCTGCAGCACGCGCGCGTCGGTGGGCGACAGGGTGCGGGTCATCTGCTCCGGCTTGAGCGCGGCCTCGAAGAAGCGGACCCTGCCCTCCCAGTTGAGGAAGGTGCCGGCCTTCTCGGCGACGGCGGCGACGGGCAGGACCACGTCCGCGTGTTCCGTGACCTCGCTGGGCCGCAGTTCCAGCGACACCACGAAGCCCGCCTCGGACAGCGCCGCACGCGCGCGTGCCGGCTCGGGCAGGTCGGCGACCTCCACTCCGGCGACGAGCAGGGCCTGGAGCTGGCCCGCGGCCACGGCCTCGACGATCTGCCCGGTGTCGCGGCCGTAGCGGTGCGGGAGTTCGGCGACGCCCCAGAGCGCGGCGACCTCCTCCCGCGCACGCGGGTCGGTGGCCGGGCGCCCGCCCGGCAGCAGCGACGGCAGCGCGCCGGCCTCGACCGCGCCGCGCTCACCGGCCCGGCGCGGGATCCACACCAGCTGCGCGCCGGTCGCGGCGGCGGCCCGTACGGCGGCGGTCGGGCCGCCGGCCACTCCGGCGAGCCGCTCGCCGACGACGATGACCGAGCCCTCGGCCCGCAGGGCCTCGGCGGCCCGGGTGCCGTCGTCCTCCAGTCCGACACCGCCCGCCAGCGCGTCCAGCCACTCGTTCTCGGTGCCCGGCGCGGCCGGCAGCAGGGTGCCGCCCGCCTTCTCCAGGCCCCGCGTGGCGTGCGTGGCCAGCGCGAACACCTTCTGCCCGTGCTTGCGCCAGGCCTTGCGCAGCCGGAGGAAGACGCCGGGTGCCTCCTCCTCGGACTCGAACCCGACGAGCAGCACGGCGGGCGCCTTCTCCAGCGCGGTGTACGTGACACCGCTGCCGTCGAGGTCCCGGCCGCGGCCGGCGATCCGGGAGGCGAGGAAGTCGGCCTCCTCGGCGCTGTGCACGCGCGCGCGGAAGTCGATGTCGTTGGTGTCCAGCGCCACGCGCGCGAACTTGCTGTAGGCGTAGGCGTCCTCGACGGTGAGCCGGCCGCCGGTGAGGACTCCGGTCCGCCCGCGGGAGGCGAGCAGGCCCTGGGCGGCGATCTCCAGTGCCTCCGGCCAGGACGCCGGCACCAGCTCGCCCTCGGGGTTGCGCACCAGGGGCGTGGTCAGCCGGTCCTTCATCTGCGCGTACCGGAACGCGAAGCGCCCCTTGTCGCAGATCCACTCCTCGTTGACCTCGGGGTCGTTGGCGGCGAGCCGCCGCATGACCTTGCCGCGCCGGTGGTCGGTGCGGGTGGCGCAGCCGCCCGAGCAGTGCTCGCACACCGACGGCGAGGAGACCAGGTCGAAGGGGCGGGAGCGGAAGCGGTACGCCGCCGAGGTGAGCGCCCCGACGGGGCAGATCTGGATGGTGTTGCCGGAGAAGTACGACTCGAAGGGGTCGCCCTCGCCGGTGCCGACCTGCTGGAGCGCGCCCCGCTCGATCAGCTCGATCATCGGGTCGCCGGCGACCTGGTTGGAGAACCGGGTGCAGCGGGCGCACAGCACGCACCGCTCCCGGTCGAGCAGCACCTGTGTGGAGATCGGCACGGGCTTCTCGTAGGTCCGCTTCCTGCCCTCGAAGCGTGACTCGGCGTTGCCGTGCGACATGGCCTGGTTCTGCAGCGGGCACTCGCCGCCCTTGTCGCAGACCGGGCAGTCCAGCGGGTGGTTGATGAGCAGCAGCTCCATCACGCCGTGCTGGGCCTTCTCGGCGACCGGCGAGGTGAGCTGGGTCTTGACGACCATCCCGTCCGTGCAGGTGATCGTGCAGGAGGCCATCGGCTTGCGCTGGCCCTCGACCTCGACGATGCACTGGCGGCAGGCGCCGGCCGGGTCGAGCAGGGGGTGGTCGCAGAACCGGGGGATCTCGATGCCGAGCTCTTCGGCGGCCCGGATGACCAGGGTGCCCTTGGGCACGCTGATCTCAGCTCCGTCGATCGTCAGCGTCACGAGCTCTTCCGGCGGGACCGCCGCCTCTCCCCCGCCCGCGGGAGCGTTGGTGGTCACGGTCATGGGTTCACCTCCGTGCGATCGGCCCAGGCCGTGGACTTGGCCGGGTCGAAGGGGCAGCCCCGGCCCGTGATGTGCTGCTCGTACTCCTCGCGGAAGAACTTCAGGGAGGAGAAGATCGGGGAGGCGGCACCGTCACCGAGGGCGCAGAAGGACTTGCCGTTGATGTTGTCGGCGATGTCGTTCAGCTTGTCGAGGTCGGACATGACGCCCTTGCCGGCCTCGATGTCCCGCATCAACTGCACCAGCCAGTACGTTCCTTCACGGCACGGCGTGCACTTGCCGCAGGACTCGTGGGCGTAGAACTCGGTCCACCGGGTCACCGCCCGCACCACGCAGGTCGTCTCGTCGAAGCACTGGAGGGCCTTGGTGCCGAGCATCGAGCCCGCGGCGCCCACGCCCTCGTAGTCGAGCGGCACGTCGAGGTGCTCGTCGGTGAACATCGGCGTCGAGGAGCCGCCCGGCGTCCAGAACTTCAGCCGGTGCCCGGGGCGCATGCCGCCGCTCATGTCGAGCAGCTGACGCAGCGTGATGCCGAGCGGGGCCTCGTACTGGCCGGGGTTGGCGACATGGCCGCTGAGCGAGTAGAGCGTGAAGCCGGGGGACTTCTCGCTGCCCATCGACCGGAACCAGTCCTTGCCGTTGTGCAGGATCGCGGGAACCGACGCGATGGACTCGACGTTGTTCACCACAGTCGGGCACGCGTAGAGGCCCGCGACGGCGGGGAAGGGAGGACGCAGCCGCGGTTGACCACGGCGGCCTTCGAGCGAGTCCAGCAGCGCGGTCTCCTCACCGCAGATGTACGCGCCGGCGCCGGCGTGCACGGTGAGGTCGAGGTCGAGGCCGCTGCCCAGGATGTTCTCGCCGAGGTAGCCGGCCGCGTAGGCCTCGCGCACGGCCTCGTGCAACCGCCGCAGTACGGGGACGACTTCACCCCGCAGATAGATGAAGGCATGCGACGACCTGATGGCGTAGCACGCGATGACGATGCCCTCGATGAGGCTGTGCGGGTTCGCGAAGAGGAGCGGGATGTCCTTGCAGGTCCCGGGCTCCGATTCGTCGGCGTTGACAACAAGATAGTGCGGCTTGCCATCGCCCTGGGGAATGAACTGCCACTTCATTCCCGTGGGGAACCCCGCGCCGCCGCGGCCGCGCAGACCGGAGTCCTTGACGTACGCGATTACGTCGTCCGGCGACATGGCGAGCGCCTTGCGGAGTCCCTCGTACCCCTCGTGCCTCCGGTACACGTCCAGCGTCCAGGACCTGTCCTCGTCCCAGAAGGCCGACAGCACGGGTACGAGCAGCTTCTCGGGGCTGCTCTCGTCGATTTCCGGTGCCAAGGTCATCCCTCCCCCTCCTCTCCGACGTCTCCGACGGGTCCCTGCGGACGGGACGGATCGGAGGCCGATGTGGCCTGCGGCGCGTCGTGCGAGCTCAGGTGCTCGGCCGGCGACGGCTGGTGCACGGCCGCGTCCTGCGGTCCGCCGTCGCGCGGGTGGACCACGCGCGCGGGTGCGGCCTCCCCCTTGGCCAGGCGAAGGCCCACCAGCGAGGCGGGTCCCGCGCTGCCGCCGGCCTCCGTCGCCCCTTCGCGCTCGTCGGGGAAGCCCGCCAGGATCCGGGCGGTCTCCTTGAACGTGCACAGGGGCGCGCCGCGCGTGGGCGTCACCGGCCGTCCCGCGCGCAGGTCGTCGACCAGGCGCTTGACGCTCGCCGGGTTCTGGTTGTCGAAGAACTCCCAGTTGACCATCACGACCGGCGCGTAGTCGCAGGCCGCGTTGCACTCGATGTGCTCCAGGGTGACCTTGCCGTCGTCGGTGGTCTCGCCGTTGCCGACGCCGAGGTGCTCCTGGAGGGCCTCGAAGATGGCGTCGCCGCCCATCACGGCGCACAGGGTGTTGGTGCAGACGCCCACCTGGTAGTCACCGGACGGCTTGCGCCGGTACATGGTGTAGAAGGTGGCGACCGCGGTGACCTCGGCCGTGGTCAGGCCGAGCACGTCCGCGCAGAACCGCATTCCGGTGCGCGTGACGTGGCCCTCCTCCGACTGCACCAGGTGCAGCAGCGGAAGGAGGGCGGACCGGGAGTCCGGGTAGCGGGCGATGATCTCGCGCGCGTCCCGCTCGAGCCGGGTGCGGACGTCGTCCGGGTAGTCGGGCGCGGGCAGTTCGGGCATGCCCAGGCTGACGCCCTGCTCCGAAGAACTGGTGGTCACCGGTCGACGCCTCCCATCACGGGGTCGATGGACGCGACGGCGACGATGACGTCGGCGACCTGGCCGCCCTCGCACATCGCCGCCATCGCCTGAAGGTTGGTGAAGGACGGGTCCCGGAAGTGGACCCGGTACGGGCGGGTGCCTCCGTCGGAGACGACGTGCACCCCGAGTTCGCCCTTGGGCGACTCGACCGCCGCGTACGCCTGCCCCGGCGGGACGCGGAAGCCCTCGGTGACCAGCTTGAAGTGATGGATCAGGGCCTCCATGGAGGTGCCCATGATCTTCTTGATGTGGTCGAGGGAGTTGCCGAGTCCGTCCGGTCCCAGGGCGAGCTGGGCGGGCCAGGCGATCTTCTTGTCGGCGACCATGACCGGGCCCGGCTCCAGCCGGTCCAGGCACTGCTCGACGATCCTGAGCGACTGGCGCATCTCCTCCAGGCGGATCAGGAAGCGGCCGTAGGAGTCGCAGGTGTCGGCGGTCGGGATGTCGAAGTCGTACGTCTCGTAGCCGCAGTAGGGCTGCGTCTTGCGCAGGTCGTGCGGCAGGCCGGTGGAGCGCAGGATCGGGCCGGTGGCGCCGAGGGCCATGCAGCCGGCCAGGTCGAGGTAGCCGACGTCCTGCATACGGGCCTTGAAGACGGGGTTCCCGGTGGCGAGCTTGTCGTACTCCGGGAGGTTCTTCGTCATCTTCTTCACGAACTCGCGGATCTGGTCCACCGCGCCGGGCGGCAGGTCCTGGGCGAGTCCGCCGGGCCGGATGTACGCGTGGTTCATCCGCAGGCCCGTGATGAGCTCGTAGAGGTCGAGAATCATTTCACGATCACGGAATCCGTAGATCATGATCGTGGTGGCGCCCAGTTCCATGCCGCCGGTGGCGATGCACACCAGGTGGGAGGAGAGCCGGTTCAGCTCCATCAGGAGCACCCGGATGATCTTGGCACGCTCGGTGATCTGGTCCTCGATGCCGAGGAGTTTCTCGACGGCGAGGCAGTAGGCGGTCTCGTTGAAGAAGGACGTCAGGTAATCCATGCGCGTGACGAAGGTGGTGCCCTGCGTCCACGTGCGGTACTCGAGGTTCTTCTCGATGCCGGTGTGCAGATAGCCGATGCCGCAGCGGGCCTCGGTGACCGTCTCACCGTCGATCTCCAGGATCAGCCGGAGCACGCCGTGGGTGGACGGGTGCTGGGGGCCCATGTTGACGACGATGCGCTCGTCGTCGGCGCGGGCCGCGGAGCGGGCGACCTCGTCCCAGTCGCCACCGGTGACCGTGTAGACCGTGCCCTCGGTGGTCTCGCGCGCGGAGGCCGACGACGGGGTGTGCGTGCTCATGAGTACGACCTCCGCTGGTCCGGAGCCGGGATCTGGGCGCCCTTGTACTCGACGGGGATGCCGCCGAGGGGGTAGTCCTTGCGCTGCGGATGGCCCTGCCAGTCGTCCGGCATCATGATCCGCGTGAGGGCCGGGTGGCCGTCGAAGACGATCCCGAAGAAGTCGTACGTCTCGCGCTCGTGCCAGTCGTTGGTCGGATAGACGGGGACCAGCGACGGGATGTGCGGGTCGGCGTCGGGAGCGCTGACCTCGAGGCGGATCAGCCGGTTGTGGGTGATCGAGCGCAGGTGGTACACGGCGTGCAGCTCGCGGCCCTTGTCGTGCGGGTAGTGGACACCGCTGACGCCGGTGCACAGCTCGAAGCGCAGGGCGGGGTCGTCGCGCAGGGTGCGGGCGACGCGCACCAGGTGCTCGCGTTCGATGTGGAAGGTCAGTTCGCCGCGGTCGACGACCGTCTTCTCGATCGCGTTCTCCGGGAGGAGGCCCTGCTCCTCCAGCGCGCCCTCGAGTTCGTCGGCGATCTCGTCGAAGCATCCGCCCGGGCCGCCGTAGGGACGGCTCGCCGGTCCCGGGAGCCGGACCGAGCGGACCAGGCCGCCGTATCCGGAGGTGTCGCCGCCGTTGTTGGCGCCGAACATGCCGCGCTGGACGCGGATCTCCTCGCCGCCCTGGCCGCGCTGGCCGGGGAGGTTGTCGGCGGACAGGTCCTTCTCGGGGTTCACCCCGTTCGCGGACCCGTTGACGTCCTTGCCGTGTCCGTCGCTCATCGCAGCAGCCCCTTCATCTCGATCGTGGGCAGGGCCTTGAGCGCGGCCTCCTCCGCCTCGCGGGCGGCCTCCTCGGCGTTCACGCCGAGCTTGGTGGACTGGATCTTCTGGTGCAGCTTGAGGATCGCGTCCATCAGCATCTCGGGCCGGGGCGGACAGCCCGGCAGGTAGATGTCGACCGGGACGATGTGGTCGACGCCCTGGACGATCGCGTAGTTGTTGAACATGCCGCCCGAGGAGGCGCACACGCCCATCGAGATCACCCACTTGGGGTCGGGCATCTGGTCGTAGACCTGCCGGAGGACCGGCGCCATCTTCTGGCTGACCCGGCCGGCCACGATCATCAGGTCCGCCTGACGGGGCGAACCGCGGAAGACCTCCATGCCGAAGCGCGCCAGGTCGTAGCGGCCGGCGCCGGTGGTCATCATCTCGATCGCGCAGCAGGCGAGGCCGAAGGTGGCCGGAAAGACGGACGCCTTGCGCACCCAGCCCGCGGCCTGCTCGACGGTGGTCAGCAGGAAGCCGCTCGGCAGCTTTTCTTCGAGTCCCATGTCGTTAAAGGCCCCTCAGTCCCATTCCAGGCCGCCGCGCCGCCATACGTACGCGTACGCGACGAAGACGGTGAGCACGAAGAGCAGCATCTCCACGAGCCCGAAAACACCCAGGGCGTCGAAGCTGACGGCCCACGGGTAGAGGAAGACGATCTCGATGTCGAAGACGATGAAGAGCATCGCCGTCAGGTAGTACTTGATGGGAAAGCGCCCGCCGCCGGCCGGCGTGGGGGTCGGCTCGATACCGCACTCGTATGCCTCGAGTTTGGCGCGGTTGTACCGCTTGGGTCCGATCAGCGTGGCCATGACCACGGAGAAGATCGCAAAGCCTGCCCCGAGGGCTCCCAGTACGAGGATGGGCGCATAAGCGTTCACCGCTCCTCGCTCCTCTCAGTCGGCACTGACTGCTGGCGGTCGCTGGGCTCACGGCTGCCTCACCCGTCCCCCTGTTCCCGGCTCGTCCGGCCAAGATCGAGAACATGTGAAGCAGGTCACAAGCCCAACTGCCTCGCATCTTATGCCCGACGCTCTGTGATCTGCGACACGGGGTATTGCATGAGCTTTGTGATCTCCACCACCTGACGAACGATCATCAAGTCGGATGAGCGGTGATCTTCGCACGCGAAGCACCCGCGTGATCACTACTGGTCACATTTTACCTCGTAATTGCAGGTCGGAGGGGGTGTGCACTATCAGATGCCCGGCGCCCGACGCAAAGTGGCGAACAGTGTCAAGACCTTGATATGGATCTGCTTTTCACACATCAGGGGGACGCCGACGCGAAATGTGGACACGTTCACCCGTTCACAAGTCGGATGTGCGACTCGCGAGGCTGCTCGGGCGCAGTTTCACCAATGGGACTCAAGTGACAAATGTGACCAGTGAGTCCACCGCGCGGACGCGCCGCGAGGCGGTGACCGTTCCGTGACCTCCGTCACGTCCATGAGAGGAGTCTGAGAGTCAGGCTTGGCCAACGATCCGCACGGATGGTAGGTCGAGGGCAATTCGGGCGTAACAGCGAAAGACCATGATCAAAGGCATGATCACACGCGCCCGCAATGTCCGTTACGGCGTCAATAAGGAAACCCGGCCCCGGGATTTGGCCGCCCCGTTGAGCAAATGTGGCGCACCACACGTTTCTTGAAGATATGAAGGAGCCCCTGGTACCGGTTGTTCCCATGTCCCACACCGCTCACATACGCAGCCACCGGAAGCCACGCCGTAGCGCGTCGAGAGTCGCGATGCGGGCCGGAGTTGCCGGCGGCGTCCTCGGCACCCTGGCAGTGGCCGGCGCGTCGGCCTCGTCGGCGAACGCCGCCGAGCCGGCGACCCAGACCCTCGAACTGCCCACGCTGACCTCCGACCTGGCCGCCCAGGTGGCCCAGTCGGCGGAGGCCACGGAGCAGGCCGCCGCCAACTACCGGCTGGGCGCCGAGCGCGACGCGGCCGCCGCAAACGCCGCAAAGCAGGCCAAGGCGGACCTGGCCGACGCTCAGAAGAAGGCGGAGGCCCGCAAGAAGGCCGCCGAGGCCGCCCGGAAGAAGGCCGCCGAGGCCGCCCGCAAGGCCGCCGCCGAGCGTGCCTCGCGCACGACCGCGCGGCCGACGCTCAGCGCCTCTGCGAGCGCCGGCAGCACCTCCGCGAGCGTGTCCACGGCGACCGGTTCGGCCGCGTCGGTGGTCTCGTTCGTCAAGTCCCAGGTCGGCAAGGCCTACGTCTCCGGCGCCACCGGCCCGTCCGCCTACGACTGCTCCGGCCTGGTGCAGACCGCCTTCAAGCAGGTCGGCATCAGCCTGCCGCGCGTCTCCCAGGACCAGTCGACCGCCGGCACCCAGGTGTCGCTGTCCAACCTCCAGGTGGGCGACATCCTCTATTGGGGTGGCGCGGGCAGCGCGTACCACGTGGGTGTCTACGTCGGCAACGGTATGTTCGTCGGTGCGCAGAACCCGTCCACGGGCGTCGTCGAGCGTCCGCTGTCCTACGACCCGCCGTCCGGCGCGGTCCGGGTGCTCTGAGGACGCCCACGGACAGCCGTAACGGACTGAAGGGCCGCAGCCGCTCGGGGGCAGCGGCCCTTCCGTCGTTCCCGATTCGCCCGCTTCACCCCGTATGACACGACCGGGGCCGGCTCGAAGGCGAGCCGGCCCCGACGTCGTGCCCGCGTGTGCTCACGCCTTCGGGGCCACCTTGCTCAGGCCGTTGATGATGCGGTCCATCGCGTCGCCGCCCGTCGGGTCGGTGAGGTTGGCCAGGAGCTTGAGGGTGAACTTCATCAGCACCGGGTGGGTCAGCCCGCGCTGGGCGGCGATCTGCATGACCTTCGGGTTGCCGATGAGCTTCACGAAGGCGCGGCCCAGCGTGTAGTAGCCGCCGTAGGTGTCCTTCAGGACGCGCGGGTAGCGCCGCAGGGCGAGTTCGCGCTGCGCCGGGGTGGCCCGGGAGTGGGCCTGGACGATGACGTCGGCGGCGAGCTGGCCGGACTCCATCGCATAGGCGATGCCCTCGCCGTTGAAGGGGTTGACCAGGCCGCCCGCGTCGCCGACGAGCAGCAGGCCCCGCGTGTAGTGGGGCTGGCGGTTGAAGGCCATGGGCAGTGCGGCGCCGCGGATCGGGCCGGTCATGTTGTCCGGGGTGTAGCCCCAGTCCTCGGGCATCGACGCGCACCAGGCCTTGAGCACCTCGCGCCAGTCCAGTTCCTTGAAGGAATCGGAGGTGTTGAGCACGCCCAGGCCGACGTTGGAGGTGCCGTCGCCCATGCCGAAGATCCAGCCGTAGCCGGGCAGCAGCCGGTCCTGGGGGCCGCGCCGGTCCCACAGCTCCAGCCAGGACTCCAGGTAGTCGTCGTCGTGGCGCGGGCTGGTGAAGTAGGTGCGCACCGCGACGCCCATCGGGCGGTCCTCGCGGCGGTGCAGGCCCATCGCCAGGGACAGCCGGGTGGAGTTGCCGTCGGCGGCGACGACGAGCGGCGCGTGGAAGGTGACCTCGCGCTTCTCCTCACCCAGTTTGGCCTTGACCCCGGTGATGCGGCCGGTGCGGTCGTCGACGAGCGGCGCGGACACGTTGCAGCGCTCGAACAGCCGCGCGCCCGCCTTCTGCGCCTGCCGGGCGAGCTGCTCGTCGAAGTCGTCGCGCTTGCGCACGAGTCCGTAGTCCGGGAAGGAGGCGAGGTCGGGCCAGTCGAGCTGGAGGCGGACGCCTCCGCCGATGATCCTCAGGCCCTTGTTGCGCAGCCAGCCGGCCTCCTCGGAGATGTCGATGCCCATCGCGACGAGTTGCTTGACGGCGCGCGGGGTGAGGCCGTCGCCGCAGACCTTCTCCCGCGGGAACTCGGTCTTCTCCAGCAGGAGTACGTCGAGTCCGGCCCGGGCGAGGTGGTAGGCGGTGGTGGACCCGGACGGCCCCGCGCCCACGACGATCACATCGGCTGTGTTCTCGGAGAGGGGCTCAGTCACGGTCACGGCGGGATCTCCCCAAGGTTCGGAATCTGCGTGCCGACCGGCACTGGACATGGGCAGTCTATGCAGGAGAATTGATCACCCGGCTGAAGGGCTGCCCCGTGAACCGAGCTCTCCCCGTCGTACGTCTGCGTGTGCCCACCGATGAGGACGCCGTGGCCTGGCACCGGATCTTTGCCGACCCGGACGTCATGGAGTTCCACGGCGGCAGTCCCGCGGAGCTTTCCGTCTACGAGGAACTCACCGCCCGTCAGCGGCGGCACGACGCCGAACGCGGCTTCTGCCTGTGGACGATGCTCGACGAGACCGGCCGCGTCATCGGCTTCACCGGCGCCCAGCCGTGGGAGCGGGACTGGGGCCCCACCGGCGAGATCGAGATCGGCTGGCGGCTCGGCCGCGAACACTGGGGTCGCGGATACGTCACGGCGGCGGCCCACATGACCCTGGAGCGGCTGCGCGCGACCGGCCTGACGAGCGTGGTGGCCATGGTCGACTCCCGCAACAAGCGGTCCATCGCGGTCACCGAGCGCCTCGGCATGCGGCTGGCGCAGACCTTCATGACGCCGGTGTCGCAGCGGCAGGGGCACTGCTACCGGCTGGAGCTGTGACCGCGACCGGTCACCTTGCGTAATCGACTGTCACAGTAAGGCACTTGGCGCTTCCGGGTGGCACCCCTGGCCGGTTACTCTGCCAGTACCGCTGGGGGTGACGTCTGTGTACATAACACCCAAGACACCCGAAGTGCGCGTGCCACGCCTGGTCGGGCTGATGGCCGTGGACGCGCGCGAGACCGCCCGCGCCCAGGGCCTGTTCCTCAACGCGCCGGACCGCCCTGACTTCCATCTCACGGTCGTCGACTACGTCGTCCGCCAGTACCCGCAGGCCGGTGCCGAGGTGCCGCGGGACTCCATGGTCTACGTGTGGTTCGACTTCGGCACGGGCGAGGGCGGCGGAGGCGTCCGCGAGCCGCGCGTCCCGCGGCCGCCCACGGGCGGTCTCCAGCGCGAAGTCGACGAACCGGACGATCCGTACGCGGTCAGTCCCGTGTGACGGCCCGCGCGGCCGTCAGCCCTTGAAACCCCGGTGCAGGGACACGATCCCGCCGCTGAGATTGCGCCAGGCCACCTTCGACCAGCCGGCCGTGCGCAGCAGCCCGGCCAGCGCGGGCTGGTCGGGCCAGGCCCGGATGGACTCGGCGAGGTAGACGTACGCGTCCGGGTTGGAGGACACCGCGCGCGCCACGGGCGGCAGGGCGCGCATCAGGTACTCGGTGTAGACAGTGCGGAACGGCGCCCAGGTGGGGTGCGAGAACTCGCAGATGACCACCCGGCCGCCGGGCCGGGTCACCCGGTACATCTCACTCAGGGCCGTCTCGGTGCCCTGCACGTTGCGCAGCCCGAAGGAGATGGTGACGGCGTCGAAGGTGTCGTCCTTGAACGGCAGCCGCGTCGCGTCGCCCGCCGTGAACGGCAGCCAGGCGTGCCGCTGCTTGCCGACCCGCAGCATCCCGAGCGAGAAGTCGCAGGGGACGACGTAGGCGCCGGCGCGGGTGAAGGGCAGCGAGGAGGTGGCCGTGCCGGCGGCGAGATCGAGGATCTTCTGCGCGGGCCGGGCGTCGACCGCCCTGGCGACCTCCTTCCGCCACCGCCGGTCCTGCCCCAGGGACAGCACGTCGTTGGTCAGGTCGTACCGTTCCGCCACGTCGTCGAACATCGAGGCGACGTCGTGCGGCTGCTTCTCCAGGGATGCGCGGGTCACCGTCCCATTGTGGCAGGCGGGGGTGGCGCTTGACGGAAGTGCCCCGGCGGCACGGCTTTCGATGGCAGGCTCGGAACGCGGTTCCCGGTCCGCAGGGAGGCTCTCTCCGGACCGGGATCCCGCTGTGTTTGGATTCCAGGACGGACATCACGAGGGCTGGTGCATGCGCAATGAGGAGTTACCTGACGCCGGTGGCCGGGCTCACCTGCCTGTTCGCCCTGGCCGCCACGGGCTGCTCCTCGATGTCCGACGGCACCTCCGACGCGGCCCCCAAAGCTTCGGAGTCCAGCACCTCGTACGCCCCGTACGTGAGCGCCACGACGGCCACGGGCACCGACTCCGCGGGCTCGCCCGCGACGTACAACCTCGCCTTCGTCATCTCCGGCGGCAGTGACTGCACACCGCGGTGGGACGGCATGTTCGGGATGGACGACGCCGAGGTGAAGTCCCGGATCGGGAAGCTGAGGAAGTCGGGCGCCACGGTGCGCGTCTCCTTCGGCGGGGCCTCCGGCAAGGAGCTGGCGACGACCTGTGGGAACGCCTCCGCGCTGACGGACGCGTACGGGAAGGCCCTGGACGCGGCGGGCTCGACCCAGGCCGACTTCGACATCGAGGGCCGTACGCTGGCCGACTCCGCCTCCGTCGACCTGCGCTCGCGGGCGATCGCGCGGCTGCAGAAGCAGCGCCCCGGCCTGGAGGTGTCCTTCACGCTGCCCGTCATGCCGTCCGGGCTGGACTCCCACGGTCTGGCCCTGCTGGAGTCCGCGAACGTGCACGACGTGCAGGTCTCGACCGTCAACCTCATGACCATGAACTACGCCGAGTCCTACACCGGCGACATGGGCGACTACGCCCTCACCGCCGCGAAGGCCGCCCACACCCAGCTGAAGAAGGTCTTCGGGTTGTCGAACGCCGCGGCCTGGGAGGGAATGGCGCTCACCTCGATGATCGGCGCCAACGACATCGCCGGCGAGACCTTCACGCTCGAGGACGCGGCCCAGGTGCGCTCCTTCGCCGAGGAGAAGCGGATCGCCTGGGTCTCGATGTGGTCCACCTTCCGCGACCGGCAGTGCGAGAAGGGTGTCCCGTCCCGGGCGGACGCGGCGACCGACTGCAGCGGCGTGAAGCAGAAGCCGGGGGCGTTCGCCCGGGAGTTCGGCGGCTGAGGCGGGAGTTCGGCGGCCGAGGCGGGCGGCCTCAGCGCCTGCGGTGCACCAGGCGCCCCGCGCACACGGTGGCGAGGCAGGCGCCGCCGCCGTCGAAGACGGAGAGGTCGGCACGGCCGCCCTCCACCACTGCCGCCGGCCGGGGTCCGGCAAGGACGGCGACGTCGTTCCGGGCGGCGGCCTCCCGCAGTCCGGGCGCGTCCGCGTGCGCGGCGAGCACGGCCGTCGCACCGAGCTTGAGGACCGCGTGCACACGCTCGCGCGGACTCGGCGCGTCGGGCAGCGGCCCTTCGTGGACGCGCGCGGGCCCGAGCACGCCCGGCCAGCGCCGCACGCGCGCGTGCGGAAACCGCCGCTCCAGCTCGGCGAGCGTCCCCACGGCCGCGACCCGGGCGCCCTCGACGGCGACCGCACCGCCCTCGACCGGTTCCGCGTCCCAGTCGGCGCGGACCTCGTCCGCCGCGTGAATCGTCAGCACCCGTACCTCAGTTGGGGGCGAGCAGCTTCAGCTCGGGGTGGGCCGTCCCGCCCGCGATCGCCGTCGACGAGATGTGGGACATCACGCGGTCGTCGACCGGGTCGTTCGCCGGGTCGTCGTGGACGACGAGGTGCTCGTACGTCGTCGCCCGCTGTGCCGGAACCCGCCCCGCCTTCCGGATGAGCTCGATGATCTCCATCCGGTTGGAGCGGTGCTTGGCGCCGGCCGACGACACGACGTTCTCCTCGAGCATGATCGAGCCCAGGTCGTCGGCGCCGTAGTGCAGCGTCAGCTGGCCGACCTCCTTGCCCGTGGTCAGCCAGGAGCCCTGGATGTGCATCACGTTGTCGAGGAAGAGGCGCGCGATCGCGATCATCCGCAGGTACTCGAAGAGAGTGGCCTGCGTACGGCCCTTCAGGTGGTTGTTCTCCGGCTGGTAGGTGTACGGGATGAACGCCCGGAAGCCGCCGGTGCGGTCCTGCACGTCACGGATCATCCGCAGGTGCTCGATCCGCTCGGCGTTCGTCTCACCGGTGCCCATGAGCATCGTCGAGGTGGACTCCACGCCCAGCCGGTGCGCGGCCTCCATGATCTCCAGCCAGCGCTCCCCGGACTCCTTCAGCGGGGCGATGGCCTTGCGCGGCCGCTCCGGCAGCAGCTCGGCGCCGGCTCCGGCGAAGGAGTCCAGGCCGGCCGCGTGGATGCGCGTGATGGCCTCCTCCACCGACACACCAGAGATCCGCGCCATGTGGTCCACCTCGGAGGCACCCAGCGAGTGGATCACCAGCTGCGGGAAGGCCTCCTTGATGGCGCTGAAGTGCTTCTCGTAGTACTCGACGCCGTAGTCCGGGTGGTGGCCGCCCTGGAACATGATCTGCGTGCCGCCGAGTTCGACGGTCTCGGCGCAGCGCCGCAGGATGTCGTCGAGGTCGCGGGTCCACCCCTTCTCCACGTCCTTGGGGGCGGCGTAGAAGGCGCAGAACCTGCACGCGGTGACGCACACGTTCGTGTAGTTGATGTTGCGCTCGATGATGTACGTCGCGATGTGCTCCGTGCCCGCGTACTTCCGACGGCGCACGGCGTCGGCGGCGGCGCCCAGCGCGTGCAGCGGCGCGTGGCGGTAGAGGTCGAGCGCTTCCTCGGGAGTGATCCGTCCGCCCGCGGCGGCACGGTCGAGGACGGCTGTGACATCAGGAGATGTGAGGTCGGCCTTCTCGGTCACCGGCGTCCCTTTCGCAGGATTCGTAAGGGGTTGTGGACAGACCGAACCAGCCTACGTCAGCCGTTTCGCGATGCTGACCTCAGGTTCCGTACGCGCCGATCAGGACTCCGGCGAACGCCCCCGCGATCAGAAACGGCCCGAACGCGATGGCCGTCTTGCGCCCGGCCCGCCGTACGACGACGAGCGCACCGCCGTACAGCGCGCCGAACAGGAAACCGGCGAAGGTGCCCAGCAGGACGACGGGCCAGCCGTACCAGCCGAGGACGGCGCCCGCCCCGAGGGCCAGCTTCACGTCGCCGAACCCCATCCCGGCGGGGTTGACGAGGAACAGCACGAAGTAGCCGCCGCCGAGCGCGAGGGCGCCGTACAGCGCGGTCGGCCAGTGGCCGGCGTGTCCGGGGACCAGGGCGGCCAGGCCGAGGAGCGCGAGGGCGGCGCCCGCGAGGGGCAGGGTCAGCACGTCGGGCAGCCGCCGCACCCGGAAGTCGACCACCGCGAGCAGCACGCCGACCGGCGCGAGCAGCAGCCAGACGGCGAGTTCGGGCCGGCCACCGGTGACGGCGGCGAGGGCTGCGCAGACGAGGGCGGTGGCAGCGGCTGTCGCCGGGGTGCGGGGACCGTACGAGGCGCCACCGCCGGCAAGGGTGGTGGCGCACTGTCCGCACCGCCCGCGCCCGATCCAGCCGCGCACCGGGTGCCCGCCTGGGCAACGCTCCTGCCACGCCTCCCCCGACGGCACGGAGAACCGGTACGCGGCCCGCGGCAGCGACGCGCCCGCCACCGCGCCCCACAGCGCGGCGGCGGCGACCAGCGGCAGACCGGTCGGCGGCACGGTGCTCAGCCCGCCGCGGCGACGGCGCTGCGCCAGGCCGGCAGCAGCTCGTCGAGCAGGGCCTCGGTGCGCGGCGGCAGGCCGCGGGCGCCGCCGCGGCCGACGAGGTCGGCGGCGAGCGCCTCGAGGCGGGCGGTGTCGCCGGTGGCGTGCGTGGCGCGCAGCAGCTCGTTCCACAGGCGCTCGTCGGCCGGGGCGGTGCGCAGCGCGCCGTCCAGCGCCTCGATCGCCTTCTCCGCGCGGTCCTTCTCCAGGTGGAAGGAGGACAGGGCGAGCCCGATGTCCGCGACGATGAGGGGCAGTTGGGCGTCGACGATCTCGTGGGTGAGCCACCGGTAGCGGCCCTCGGGCCGGTCGGCCAGCAGCGGTCCGCGCACCACTACCAGCGCGTCGGTGAGCAGCCGGCCGCGTACGGCCCGGTTGTCCGCGCCCTTGCCCTGCGTGGCCTCGTGGTACAGCGAGCGCAGCACGTCCAGGTCGGAGACGACGGACTTGGCGAGGGTGAGCCGCCCGGTGTCGTCCGTACCGAGCCGGGGGGTGCCGTCGGGGTCGGTGCCGAGCCAGGAGCGCAGCCGCTCGACCAGCGCGTCCCGCACGTCGTCGGTGACACCGCGCGGCCACAGCGCGGAGGACAACACCCGCGGATGCACGCCCTCCCGGTGCAGGAGCAGCAGCGCCAGCGCCTCGTGCAGCAGCGCGCTGCGCTCGTCGTCCGGGGTGTCGAGGCCGATGATCTCGTACGGGCCCACGAGCCGCGCGTACACCGCGGGCCGCCCCTGCTCGCTGATGTCGACGAGGAACGGCGGGGTGGGCGTCGGCCCCTCGGGCCCGCTCTCCGGGTCGGCCTCGACGAACAGCTCGACGACCGCCTGCTGTTCGGCCGACGGCAGCATCTGCGCGTCGAGTTCGAGCCCGAGCAGCGGGGCGAGCAGCCTGCCCTCGCTGGTGATCTCCATCTCCCAGGCGGCGCCGGGCAGTTCGTCGGACTCGGTGCCGACTAGGTAGCCGATGCCCAACCGGCTGGCGTCGGCGGCGAGTTCGGCGAGCCTGCGGGCGTCCTCGGCCGAGGGCTGAGCGGCCAGCAGCACCAGGTGCGGGGCCCAACGGGTGTGCTGCGCGGGCCCGGTACGGCCGGTGAGCACGGAGTCGTGCCCGGCGGCCCCCAGCGCACCGCGCCGCTGCCGCGTCTCGGCCTCCATGGTCTCAAGCAGCGCCTCGATGCCGTCGAGGTGGCGCAGGCGGTTGGGAGCGAGCGGGGTCAGGTCCTGACCGAAGCCGACGAGGGTGACGGTCATGCGGTCCGACCAGCCGTTGGTGGCGAGTTCGGCGGCGACCGAGGCGAACACGGCGGCCCGGTCGGAGGCGCGGCCGCTCAGCGAGACGATGCCGGGCACGGCCTCCAGGTTGAGCAGCAGGCGGGAGTCGTCCATGGTGCCGAGGCTGACCAGCCCGGGGTACGGGGCGGCGGTGTCGGCGTCCTCGTACTGCTCGGCGTCGGCGCGCGCCAGCATCCAGAACGTCTCGTCCTGCCCGGTCTGCCAGGGCGCGGGCGGCTTGCCTGCCGGCTGCGCGAGCTGGAGGTGCAGGTCGCCTCCGGTGAGCCAGGCCGCGTAGACGACGGGCAGCGGCCGGGACTCGGCGGCGAGGGCGGCGGCGAGGGCGCGCAGAGACCGGTCGAGCCGCCGTACGCCCTCGGGGTCGGCGCCCACCAGGAGCGCGTCCTGCACGTCCAGCGCGTC
This sequence comes from Streptomyces sp. NPDC093064, assembly GCF_044754605.1. Taxonomy (NCBI): domain Bacteria; kingdom Bacillati; phylum Actinomycetota; class Actinomycetes; order Kitasatosporales; family Streptomycetaceae; genus Streptomyces; species Streptomyces sp. NPDC093064. The sequence continues at coordinate 117,652 of NZ_JBIVPK010000013.1, read as the reverse complement.
CCCGGTCGGCGTCGGCGGCTCCATGCCGCGCCGCCCGCCGACGGCGCCGAGCGCCGACTGCCACAGTGCCTGCCGGCGCCGGTGGCCGAGTGCGCCGAGGAGACCGGCGGCGAGGAGCGGAGCGCCGAGGAGGGCTTCGGGCAGTCCGAAGGAACGCCCGGAGGAGGCGGGGGTGGCGGCGGTGGCGGCGCTGTCGTCGGCCTGCCGCTGCCGGTCCTGCCCGGCGTCGGAGGCGGGCCGCTGGGCGGGTACGGAGGCGTGGGAGCCACCGCCCTGCTGATGGCCGCCGCCCTGCGCGTGGTCGCCCCCGCCCTGGGCGTGATCGCCGGTCTTGGCGTAGTCGTGGATCTGCTGCCGCACCTGCTCGGAGACGCCCGGCGCGCCGTCGGGCATCTCGACGAGTTCGCCGCCGTGCGCGTCCGCGGGCATCTCCATGATCCAGCCGGGCCGGATGAGGCTGGCCTCGGACAGCCGGGAGCCGTCGGGCTGGACCCGGTCCTTGTTGAGTTGGTAGATCTCCTTGTACCGGCGCCCGTCGCCGAGGTGCCGCTGGGCGATCTCCCAGAGCGAGTCGTGGTGGCGCCCCTCGGGCGGCTGGATCCGGTAGTACTTCGTGTCGCCCTGCTTGGCCTCCGCCTTCGCGGCGGCGGTCGCGGCCTGCTCGGCGACGGCCGCCGCGGTGTTCGCGGCCTGCTCCCGCTGCTGTCCGAACAGCCCGCCCGGCGTCTGCTGCGCGGCGGCGACGGTCCCCTTCTGGTTCCCCTCCAGGCCGTGCCCGAGCTGCGACAGCCCCGGCGTGAAGCTGGCGGCCGTGGCCCCGACGAGCAGCAGCGCGGCGACGAGTTGCCGCGCGAGCAGCTGGCTGGGGCCGGCTCCGGGCACCCGTCCCGGCACACCGACCCCGGAGAGCGCGGCCTTCATCTCCACGAGCACACAGGCGGTGAACTGCGCCCAGGCGAGCCAGACGACGACCGTCAGGATGCTCAGGAAGGTCTGGACGGTGATCTCCTGCTGGAGCCAGTCCAGGCTCGGCACGCCGTGCGGCAGCGGCCATCCGATCTGCGTGGCCAGCGCCAGCGGCACACCGACGAGCAGGACGAGCAGGGCCAGGAAGGCGAGGAACGCCTTCACGAAGTCCCCGGCCGTCCGCCGCCGCACCCGCACCGGCTGCGGCGTCCGGTTCCTCGGGGCCGTCGAGCCTCCCGTCGGGCTTCCCGTCGAGCTTGAACTACGGCGTCGCGGCATGGCGGGTGTCCTGATGGTGTGTGAAGTGGGTGCGGTAAATGGGGCGTACTGAGCCTACAGAGATCCTATTGACGGGGGCGACACAGCTTCCGCCCCTCAACTTCGGACGCCCCCAGCCCGTTCACAACAGCCACGCCATACCTCTCGACTTCCCCCACAATCCCCCGCCGAGCACCCAAATCCTCCCCTGTCGCCCCTGATAGCTTCGTTGTCCGCTGCACACGTCGTCGTCTTCCGGGGGAGATCCACCGTGGCCCGCCGCGCCCTACCCACAGCCGCCACCGCACTCACCGCCATCGCGGTCCTCACGCTCACCGCGTGCGGCGGGGGCGGGGACGCCAAGTCCGATGACATCAAGGGGGCGGACACGGGGGCGGCTACGCCTACGGTGTCGGCTTCCGCCGGTTCCGGCCAACCCGATATGAGCCTGCCGAGCGATTTGCAGGTCCAGTTCGACGTCACGCGGTTGTCCGACACCCGTCATGAGGCAGCCCTCGACAGCGCGAAGAACTACATCCTGGCCCTGAACCACGGCATCACGGCCCAGGACCCCGAAGATCCGGCCTATCAGTTCTACTCGCTCGGCATCGCCACCAAGTACGCCCGGAACCAGATCCAGGCATGGGTGAAGGACGAGTGGACCGCCACTGGGACTGACAGCTACTACAAGGCCAGGACCGACGACGTTGGCACGTCCCGTGGTGTGCTCGTCACGATGTGCCGGGACCAGAGCAAGTTCTATGGCAAGAACGTCAAGACACAGAAGATCAAATACACGAAGGAGAGCCTCAACTCCTATCAGGAATTCCGTCTCTTCATGAAGCCCCCGCAGGGGTCCGAGAAGGTCTGGAAGGTTCTGCAGATCGAAGTGCAAGGCCGTGTCAAGGAGTGTCAGCGATGACGCTCCCCGTACGTGCTCTGCGCTGGTCCGCTGTTCTGGCAACCGCAGCCGTACTCGGGTCCGGAAGCAACGCGTACGCTGACGGCCCGGAGGGCAACACCACCGTACCGTCGGCCGATCAGCCGAGCGGCAGCACCGACGGCAAGGGAGGCCTTAAGGCCTCCGTCTCCCATATCCGGATCACTTACGTGAGCGGCGGAAACGGCGGGGGCAAGCGGGGCAACCTCGGTACGGTCGACTCCAACTGGAAGCCGCCGGCCTGCTGGTACGAGCCGGCCTTCACCCCGGCCGGGCTCAAGAAGTTCGTGGACTCGGACGGCGGCGGTGACGTCGGCATCCACGAGTCGTGGTTCGGCAAGGAACTGTGGACGGACCACTACCGCGACGGCAAACCTGCCGACAACTTCGATGCGCACAAACCCGTCAACAGTTCCGCCGAAGGCTACAAGAACTACAACCTCGGCCAGAGCGGCTACTTCTGGCGCGGCGTCGCCCCCAACGCCGCCGACCCGAATTCCTGGGACTGCGGTCGCATCATGTTCTGGGTCGACGCGGGCAACCTCCCGAACGACCCGAACTCCCCCACCCCCAAAACCCTTGCCGAGTACGCCTACGACAAGATCAAGGTCCCCGTGACCGAGATCAAGGTGAAACCCGAGGCCAAGTCCACCGTCAACCTCCCGACCTGGATCTGGCTGGACAAGGGCAGGTTCAAGGAGGTCAAGGTCCGCGCCGAACTGCCCAACACGGGCCTCTGGGCCGAGACGACGGCCAAGCCGGTCGCCCTCCACCTGACCCCCGGCACGGACGACGCCGAGACCTCCCCGTCCTCCGACAACTGCACGATCAACGACGACGGCTCGATCGGCACCCCGTACACGAAAGGCAACGCGGACAAGACCCCGCCGTGCGGCATCAGGTACCTCCGCGCCACGAACGGGCAGCCGTACCGCCTCAAGGCGTCCATCACCTGGCAGATCACCTGGCAAGGCACCGGCGGCGCCAAGGGCAACCTCCCCGACGGCACCTTCGAAACAACCCAGGACATGAACGTCCAGGAAATCCAGTCGATCAACCGCTGAGACACGCCGGGCGGGGCCCCGGCAGCCGCGTTGGACGACTTGCCGGGCTACCTCGCCACCCCAGGACCCAAGCCTTGGCCAGGTCGGGGGCGACACAACTTCCGTCCCTCAACCTCGGACGCCCCGACGCCGTTCACAACAGCCACGCCGCATCTCTCGACTTCCCCCATAACCCACCGCCGAGCAGCCGAATCCTCCCCTGTCGCCCCTGATAGCTTCCTTGCCCGCTGCATACGTCGTCGTCCTCCGGGGGAGATCCACCGTGGCCCGCCGCGCGCTACCCGCAACCGCCAGCACGCTCATCGCACTTACCGCCATTGCGGCCCTCACGCTGACCGCGTGCGGCGGGGGCAGGAACACCACGCCGGGCGACATCAACGGAGTGGAGACGGCGGCGGGCGGCCCGTCGCCCTCCGCCGCGGCACCGCGGGCGTCCGGAGTTCAGCGCCCCGACGTCACGCTCCCGACGGAGTTCCAGCTGACGTTCGACAACTGGACGAGCAGTGACAGCATCGAACAGGCCATCCTCAACGACACCAAGGAACAACTCCGAGCGGGTTACGCCGCGATCATCGCCAATGAACCGGATGGCGGCGACGCCCTCGCCTTCTACGACACCAAGCCGGGTCTGTCACAGGACCGACAGTGGATCAAGACCTATACGAGCAAGGACGTCACCGTCTTCGGCAAACTGCCGGCCTACGCCGCCAAGACCATCCTTCTCGGTGACCAGAAGACGCGTGCCGTGGTGACGTACTGCACGGACGAGAGCAAGGCCTACACCAGGAACCGCAAGACGAAGGAGGTTCAAGGGAATCCCGTGCATTGGGACCCGAAGGTCTTCTACAGCGTCACACTGGCCAAGAACGCCGGCGGAGTCTGGCAGAACGTCTCCACCCGTGCGAAGAGGGGTGGCTGCTGAGCTGGCACGCTTCCGTGCCCTGCTCAACAGAGTGGAGAAGGCGGCGCTGGAGCCCCTGGCTTGCCGGGACTTCATCCACCACCTGACGAAGGAGCTGTGAGGCGCCCGCATGGAGCAGGTCATCCGTTGGCAGAAGTCGTCGTTCTCCGGCGGGGGTGACGGCAACACCTGCGTGGAGATAGCGGACCTGCACACCCGCATAGCTGTCCGCGACTCAAAAGCTCCCGCCCGAGCCACCCTCTCCTTCCCGGCGGCAGCCTTCGCCACGTTCCGCGACTCGCTCAAAACGGCGAAAGGGGAGATTTGAGCCTGCGGCGGCACCTGAAGAAGCTCCTACGCGAAACAGCACAGGACGTCGCGTACGTCGAATCCCTGGGCGCATCAAACGCTCCGATCGAAGTTGATTTTTCGTACTCAACACAGATCCCGTGGCCGTCACTCTGGAAGTTCGCACAGTTCGCGTACCTTGCCGAGCAGTACGGCTACCGCTACGCCGGGCTGGATCCAGACCTGCGAGAGTCCGGCACGCCCTTCTTCGTCTTCCGGCGCCTGCCGGACGAGCCTGAGCGGGCCGCGCGTACAAGGGAACGGTTTCCCGATGCCACCGACGGCGGCCGGCTGCCCGGAATGCGTTCCTGGCCTGTGCCGGTGCTGACGCTGCCGGAGGCGCGAAGCGAGGTGAAGCTGCTGCACGCCAGGATCGCCATCGACTACTACAGTGCGATCGGGCGGCAGCCGTTGCGGCCGGCGCTCATCGGCATCCCGCTCGTCGTTCTTCTCGTTCTGCTGGTGAACGGCGAGCTGCACGCCGCAGGACTGCGTGTCGCAACCGGTACGGTCGCGGCTCTTCTGCTCACGCTCGGAGCCTCCAGGGTCTTCATGCGTCGGCGTATCGCGGCGTACCGGCGGTTGCTGTCAGAGTGAGAGCGTCTTCGCGATGTTGTCGGCCATCTGCTCGGCCGGCTCGTCCAGGACCGGTTCCGTCCAGGAGACCAGCATCGTGAGGGCCGTCTCCATGCCGTCCGGGCGGACGCCGTAGAACACGGTGTGGACCACCGGGCGTGGGCCGAAGAAGCCCTTCTTCTCGCCGATGAGGTTCTGACGGATACGGACGGCGTCGCCGAGGGGGAGCCGTACCTCGCATACGTCCGGTTCGCCGAAGTCGTGGCCGGACATGTGCTCGACCAGCAGGTCGAGGGTGACCTCGGGGAACGTCTCGTCGGGGTGGATGGCATCGAGTTCCATGATGGCCGCCACCGTCTCGTGGCCGCTCACGTACCAGCCGAAGGAGGCCAGCGTGTCGCGGGTGTAGCAGTCGGCGACCGTGCGCTTGAGACTCCGGGCCAGGCGGCGGGCATCGCCCTGGGCACCGTCCTGCGCGTATCGCTCGGCGAGTTCCGCGCCCTGTTGCTTGGCCCAGGAGACCAGGTCCACGCTCCCGGCGGCGGGGAAGGGCACCCAGTCCTCCGAGAGCTCCAGTCCGAGGTTCGAAAGGTCGTCGGTCATGGTGTCGGTCACTCCGTCCAGGTCAGCGAGTCGGCGATCGCGTCGAAGAGTCCGGCCATCGCGTCTGCGATCGCCTCGATCGGTGTGGAGAAGGTCAGCAGCAGGAACGCGGTCGTACCGGGGATCGGGAGGTGGTACTCCACCGAGAGCGAGTTGTGCGGGGGCTCGGTGCCCTCCTCGTCGTTGCCCTGCGGCATGAGCCTGCGGACCCGGACGGCGGGGCCCGAGCGCAGTTCCTCGATGGTCACCGATCCCTCGCCGTCGTCGACGAACCGCTGCGCCAAGGCTTCGAGCGGCACCGGCTCGGGGTGTCGCAGTGGCGCCAGGGTGACCAGCAGCGAGGCCGGAATGGTGAAGGGGCCGACCTCCTGGAGGCTGAGGTACAGCTCGATGCCACCGCTACGGTGGGCCTTGGCCGCGCCGCGCTGCAGGTCCCTGCGGAGTTCTTCCTTAAGGTGCGGCGCGTTGTCGATGCCGTGGAACTGGCGCTCCACGAGCGCCGGCTCGGAGATCACCGGGTGACCCGGTCGATGTCCGCTTGCTGATCGCTCATGGATGCCGTCACCCCACCTCGTTCTTGGCCACTGCGCGGCCATGGACCACCACGTTGCCGCCGTAGAACATGCCGGTGAAGACAGGCGAATACGTCAACTGGATCTCGACCTGTACCTGGTCGGCGTCGGCTGCCACGCAGTGGCTCGCGGCGATGTCGGCGCCCGTCATGCTCATCTCCCGGGCGAAGGCCTTCACGCGGGCGTCGCAATTCCCGTAGTTGATCGGCGCCGGGCCGCCCTCGTCGTTGTAGAGGGCCTCGCGGTCGATGTCCTGGGCGGCGTAGCGGGCCGCCTGTTCGGCTATGTCCGCGGCCCGTTCGCGCTTGGAGATGGAGAGGCCGCCGTCGATGACGAAGGCGGACAGGGCGAGGAAGACCAGGGCGAAGATGATGACCGCGCCGGCGCCCGAGCCACGGTCGGACATCCGGGAGCGACGGGCCTGCCACCAGGTCTGTCGGGCATGCCTCACGCCGACCTCCGGAAGGGATCCAGCGGCGAGCTGAAGCTTGCGGACAGCGTCGTCGGGATGTTCAGGCCCAGCGACGCCAGGCCGCGCACCTCGCAGCTGACCTCGACCGTGAACAGGGTGTCGGGGGCGAAGCCCGCGCTCGTCTGCACCACCGAGACCGGTCCCGAGCAGACGTCCGCCAGGTCCGCCTCCGCCGCCCTGCGCGCCTCGGCCATGGCCGTCGGGTGGTCCTTCTGGATCGAGCCCGCGCGTGCCGCGTCCCGTGCCGCGCCGTCGACCGCGCCGCGGCCCTCGACGAGTTGGCCGAAGGCCACGAGCACCAGGATGAACAGGATCATCACCGGGGCGAGGATCACGACCTCCACGGTGGACAGGCCGCTGTCGTCACGGGCGGACGAAACAGGTCTCCAGGAAGGGCGGTTCATCTAGTTCCCGTCCTCCCGCACGAACCTCTCCACCGGCCCCGACGACTGCGCGTGCACCGTCAGATTCAGGCCTGGGAACACCGTCGGGATCCGCGCCGAGATCTCCACGCCCACGGTGTTCTGCTCCGGCTGCAGCATCTTCACGTCCGGCGACAGCACCAGTTGCGGGCCCAGTTGGCGAATGTAGGCGTCGACGACGTTCCGTGCCTCGCCCCGCCAGGCGCCGGGCTGTTCGTCGGCCGTGGCGCGGGCCTTGCGGGCGCCGGCCTGGGCCGCCGCCTGGGCGACGTGGTCGGCGAAGAAGTACAACGCGAACTGCACCGTCGCGAAGATCATGAAGAACAGCACGGGGGTGAGCAGCACGAACTCGATCGCGGTCATCCCGCGGTCGCCGCCGGTGGCTGTCGCCTCACGCGCGGCCCGCACCTTGCGGCGTACCGCGTGTCGCACCCGTCCGCCCACGTCCGCCCGCATCCCCGTCCACCCCGTTGCGCTTCTTCGTCGTACGCTCGTCGTACGTGCGCACGTCCTACGTACGCTCGCCGTACGTGCACTTCGCCGCACGTGCACTCGCCGCACGCGCGACCGCCGTACGCACGGTCAGCAGGTCTTGCCCGCGTCCGCGCCCTTGATGCAGTTGCCCACCTTGTTGGCGCCCTCGCTCAGCGCGGAGTTGATGATGGCCGCCACCACGCCGACGATCGCCACGACGACCGCGGAGATGATGACCCACTCGACCGCGGAGGCACCACGGTCCAGCTCGCCGGAGCGGGCGCGCTGCACACGGCCGCCCAGGAAGGTGACCAGGAAGTCCACGGCCGGAATCCCGGTGTGGAAGTCTCGTCCGTTCATGACAGTCGTTTCCTCTCGAATTCAAAGCAGTTGGCAGGGGCGGCTCATACCTGGAACACCCGCATGGCCGCCGGGAAGATCAGGAACACCAGGAAACCCGCGCACAGCAGCAGTTGGGCCACGAGCATCGACTGGGACTTCTCACCCGCGCTGCCCTCGATCTCGGCCAGTTCGCGGTGGCGCATGGTCTCGGCGCGCGAGGCGAGCGACTCGCGCACCTTCGCGCCGTCGTCCGCGACCAGGGCCAGGGAGGCCGAAAGGTCCTTCAGCTCCTCCACACCCAGCTCCTCGCCGAGCTGCCCGAGCGCCTGCCACTGGCTGATGCCGGTGATCCGGGCGTCGGCGAGGGCGTTGCGGATCCGCTGGTTCGCCCAGCCGTCGGACACCTCGGCCGCCGCCATCAGCGCCTCCGGCAGACCCCGGCCGCCGGCCAGGCTCATGGACACCAGGTCCAGATACGCGCCGATGACACGGCGCAGGTCACGGCGCTTGTCGGCCGCGTCCCGCCGGATCTCCAGATCGGGCAGGAAGAAGAACAGCGCAGCGCACAGCAGCGCCAGCCAGACCGGGATGACCGGGCTGCGTCCGAAGCCCAGCGTGTAGACCACGGCGAACAGCAGCGGACCGAAGAACAGCCCCCCGACCGACAGCAGCACCTTCGTCGCCAGGAACCTCTCCCAGCTGCGCTCCAGCACCGCGAGATCGGCGCGCAACGAGCGCTGCTCCCACCCGTGCTGAAGGTAGAACTCGGCGACGCGCGCGCCGACCTGGGCGCGGAACGCGCCGAAGCGGCCCGTCTCCTCCCGGGCCTGGTGCCGCGTCTCGTACGCCGCGCCGCGCGCCCGCATCGCGTCGATCCGCGCGACCTGCGAGACCGCGCTCCGCCGGGACGGCATCAGGGCGCGTACGAGGGCGTAGACGCCGAGGCCGAGGACCGCTCCGACCACGACCGGCATCGTCAGGTTCACCGGCGTACCCCTTCCTCCTGCTGGGCGGGCGTGCGCGGCCGTACGAACTGCACCGCCGCCTCGTCCCGCACCAGGAAGCGTTCGGGCGTCTCGATCGTGGACAGCTTGCGCAGCCACCAGAAGCCGAGCGCGAACAGACCGCAGACGACCGCGAGGACCAACTGGCCGACCGGGGTGCCGTACGGCGACACGAAGTCGCGGTTGAAGACGGACAGTCCGAGCACGAAGGCGACGGAGACGGCGACGACGATCTGCACCGAGCGCCGGGTCGAGGCCCGCTGGGCCATCACGCGCTGGCGCATGTCGACCTCCTCGCGCGCCGACTTGGCCAGGGCGCCGAGGACTTGGCGCAGACCGGGGCCGCGCAGCCGGGCGTTGAGGATGAGCGCGGCGACGATGATGTCGGCGGAGGCGTCGTCGATCTCGTCGGCGAGCAGTTGCAGCGCGTCGGGCAGTGGAGTGCGGGCGCGCAACCGGTCGACCAGGGCGTCCAGATGGGGGCGCAGGATCGGGGCGGCGGCGCGCGCAGAGGCCGGGATAGCCTGCTCCAGGCCGACCGCGCCGGCGATCGTGTCGCGCAGCGACTCCGTCCAGGAGGCCAGGGCCTCCACTCGGCGCATCGCGGCCCGCTCCTCCGCCGCACCGCCGAAGAGGCGGTCCCAGAAGAAGACAAGGACACCGGCCGCGATGCCGGCGACCGCCCACCGGGTGAGCAGCAGGACGGCGAGGCCGACGAGAGCGGCGACGGAGCCGCGCTGCCCGGCGAAGCGGATCAGTTCACTCGCCCGCCGGCTCGCCCGCTGCTTCTCGTGCTCGGGCTTGGCGGGCAGTCCGCGGACGGCGACGACCAGCAGGGCGAGACCGCCGCCGACGGCTACGCCGGAACCAATCGAGTACAGGACGGTGGTGGAGAACAGGCCCCCCATGGAGCCGAGCGGGGCCAGTGCGGCAGACATCATGGTCACCCCCAGGTTCCGTGGGGCTGGTACCCGTGCGCCATGAGGTCCTCCAGGCAGGCTATGGGCGCGTGCGGCACGACCCGGCCGTCGGGCGTCTCGGCGAACACCTCGCTGGACAGCACGCGGCCGTCGACGCCGTTGACCTCGCGGACCGAGGTCACCATGCGCTGAAGCCGACCGCCGGTCTGGAAGTTGTTGCGCCGCTGGATGAAGACGACGAAGTTCACCGCGCCCGCGATCAGCATCTGGCTGGCCTCGATGGGCAGCCGCTCCGTCGCCTGCAGCGCGTAGGTGGAGATGCGGTTGAAGACCTCGCTGGAGCTGTTGGCGTGGATCGTGGACAGCGAGCCGTCGTTGCCCTGGGACATCGCGTTCAGCATGGTCACGATCTCGTCGCCGAGCACCTCACCGACGATGACGCGGGAGGGGTTCATACGGAGGGATCGGCGCACCAGCTCGGCCATGGAAATGGTGCCTTGCCCCTCTGAGTTGGGCAGCCGCTCTTCGAACGCCACCGCGTTGGGGTGCAGTTCGGGGAAGGTGTCGAGGCCGAGTTCCAGCGCCCGCTCGACCGTGATGAGCCGCTCGTGCGGCGGGATCTCGTTGGCGAGGGCGCGCAGCAGCGTCGTCTTTCCGGCGTTCGTCGCACCCGCGATCATGATGTTCTTGCGGGCGCGGACCGCGCAGGCCAGGAAGTGCCCGAGCTCCGGCGCGAGCGTGCCGTTGCCGACCAGGTCGGAGATGAACACCTTGCCCATCCGGGCCCGGCGGATGGACAGCGCGGGCCGGCGGGTCACGTCCATGACGGCCGACAGACGCGAACCGTCCGGCAGCCGCAGGTCGAGCTGCGGGTTGGCGGAGTCGAAGGGGCGGGACGACAGGCCCGAGTAGGCGCCGAGCACCTGGATGAGCTCGATCAGCTCCTCGTCGGTCTCGGCGACCGGCTCGCCCTTGACCTCGCGCCCGTCGGCGTACCCGACGAACACCTGGTCGCAGCCGTTGATGTCGATGTTCTCGACCTGCGGGTCGTCGAGCAGCGGCTGGAGCCGGCCGACGCCGAACAGCGCCGCGTGCACGGCGGCGGCGTACTGCTCCTCGGTCTCGGCGTCCAACGGCGTACGGCCCGCGTTGATCTCGGCGCGGGCGTACTCCTCCAGGATCTGGGCTATGACCGCGCGGGCGTACTGCCGCTCGTCCTCGCTGGACATCGGCGTGACGCCGTTGACCTGGTCGAGGCGGCGCTGCTCGGCGATACGGTCACCGGCGTCCTGCCGGAACCGCTTGACCAGTTGGTGGTCGACAGCGGTCATCGCCCGGCCCCCGCCTGACCGTTCGCCTGGCCCTGGTGGGGCTGATGGGGCTGGTGCTGGTGAGGCTGATGGCTCTGGGGGGCGTGCTGCCCCTGGTACGCCTGCTGAGCTTGGTGCGCTTGCTGACCCTGGGGCGCCTGCTGACCCGGGTTTGCCTGCTGAGCCTGATGGGCTTGCTGCGCCTGTGCGGATACGGCCCAGGCGGCGCCGTACTGCTGGTACAGGTCGGCAGTGACCTTGCGGGCCGAGCGGATCAGCAAGGACTTGTCCAGACGTCCGCGCCTGCGCCCGGCCAACTGGTTGGCGCCCGCCGGGTCGTCGGCGATGGTGCCGACGACGCGGGCACCGGTCTGGGCGTGCACCAGCATGTCGTTGACCTGGCCGGAGACCTTGCCCGCGGTGTTCGGGTCGGCGACCAGGACGACGCCGACCACCGGGGTCGCCAGACTGGCGGCACCGCGAGGGCCACCGTGCAGCTTCGTGGACAGCGCGGCGGCGCGGTCACGGACGCGGGCGATGGCCTCCGGCTCGGTGCGCGAGATCAGCAGGACGAGGGAGGCGTGCGGGAACAGTTCCACGGCGGGGGTGTCCCCGCTGATCCGGCCGCAGTCGGCGATGACGTCGGCGGGCGCGTTCGGGGAGTCGGCGAGCGAGGCGAAGGCGTGGCCCAGGGTGGGCCACAGCCCGGCGAGACCGGCGGCCTGCTCGGCGATGCCGAGCCCGACGAGAACCTCCAGGCCACCGCTCAACGGCTGCACGTGATCCCAGAGTTGGTCGGGCACGAGTCCGCGGCGGGCGGTCGCGGCGATGGACAGCATGCCGACGTTCGGGTTGAGCGGCCCGCCGTGCGCGGCGGCGCTGCGGTAGACGAGGTCGCCGCCGGCCGGGTCCGTCTCGGCGAGCAGCACGCGCCGCGGCCAGACGGCGGCCAGCGCGACGGCGGCGGTGGTGACGCCGGGCGAACCCTTGTCGGCGGCAAGTGCGATGAGGGCCATGGGTGCGCTGCCGCCCTCAGTTGCCGGGAACGACGACGACGGCGACGGAACCCGCGGACGCGGCCTGGGCCACGGCGGCGGCGTCGGACTGGTCGACGAGGAGCGTCAGCGACAGGCTGCCGGTGCTCACGGCGGCGTCGCTGTTGTCACTCCTGGAACTGACGCGCGCCTTGTCGACGATGAGGTTGCCACCGGCGGACGAGCCCGTGGAGCCGCTGCTCCCGCCGGAACCGGAGCTGGAACTGGCGGAGTTGTCGCCGACGCGGTAGACGGCGACGATGTCGCCGCTCTTGATGCCCGACGGGTACTGCCCCTCCTTGAGGGCGACACCGACGGAGGCCTTGCCGGCCGGCAGGCTGCTCTTCGCGCCGAACATCTGCCCCACCACGACCGTGCCCGCGTAGATGGTGGACTTGGCCTTGAGGGTCTTGAGGGCGCCCAGCTGCGACCACTGGACGTAGTCGATGGAGCCGTCGGCGGCCACCATCACCGAGGTCACGTCATCGGAGGTGACGGACTCTCCGGCCTGGATGTCCTTCGTCACCTTGACGACCTCGATCCGGTCCCCGGCCTGGAGCACGAGCATCGTGGCGCCCAGCGCGCCCACCAGGATGAGCAGCACCGCCAGGGCCGCGAGGGCCGGTTTGCGCTCGCGAGGCGCCGTGGGAAGCCGGTCACCGACCGACGGCTGAGCCGGAGCCGCGGAACGTCCCGCGCCCGCCCCCGTACGCTCCTGGATCTTCACGCAACCGCTCCCCGTACACCCAAGATGTCGTATGCCACGTTCTGACAAGCTCTTTGCATAGGCTGCAAACCCGGACACTTCACCAGCGATCCGGGCGCTGTCGCGACTATCCGGCGCGGGGGCGAGTGTCAAGCCATCGCACGGTATCAGCCGCACATAAGCCCCTCAAGGCGAGTCAGGCCCCGGGGGACACAGCCGACTTGCCGTTACCGGTCTGCAACGGCGCTGCAAGACAGCCCGGTTGAGCATAGGCGAATCACCCCCTCCCGTGTGCGCGGCAGCAAATCCCTCACCGCCCCGGTGGTGGGCACCCCTAAGGCCGCCGGCCCCTCGACCATCAGGCGCCCACGACCCCTGCACGAATTACTCACGAAGCCGCAGACCGGTCAGGCCGCGATCTCCCCCATGACGCAAGCACCGCCGCCCCTGACCATCCCCACGTTGGCCGCCGTCACTGTCGGCCTGTTCGAACGGAGATCACGCTCGACAAGCCGACCTGCGCCCCACTGGCGCATGCGATGAACCAACTCCCGCAGGCGGCCTACCCGGAGAGGGGCTCAGTTTGGCGGAAGCAACCGCCGCACCGATACCGTCAAACTCTCCGACTAACTCATTGCCCACGAGGAGTCACAGTGAAGCGTCGCTCTTTGCCCGTTGCTGCTGCGCTGGCCGCAACCGCAGCCCTGTTGACGACGGCTTGCGGTGGCGGAGGCGGCAACTCCAAGGCCAACGACACGATCCGAGGGGCCGACACCCGCGATACGCAAACATCGCCATCGCCGGGCGCCGACGCTTCCGACGACCCTCATCGACCAGACATCACGCTACCCAGCGACGTCAAGGACGACTTCGAGAGCTGGCATACAGGCGATCCGACCAAGGACGCCATCCTCGCCGATGCCGGCCGTGCGCAGACCGCTACCAACTACGCAATCGTCAAGGGGAACCCGGACGAGCCGGCTCTCGCGTTCTACCGGCAGGGGAACGCTCTCGTCAGCGGCGCCAGGTGGGTCAAGTCCTTTGTGGAAGCCGGGATCACCTACACGGGCACTGTGCGGTACTACAACCCCAATGTGGTCATCTACAGCAAGACCTCCGCAGGGGTGACGTTCTGCACGGATGAGTCGAAGGCGTTCAACAAGGACAGGAAGACGCATAAAGTCGACAAGACGCCTGCAGACAACGACTCGTACGTGTACTACAACACCCACCTGAAGAGGAACAAGGACGACGTCTGGCAGACGACGGAGCTCGTTTCCGACAGGGGGAGCGCGAAGTGCACGCCGTGAGGTCGCACCACGGGGCGGCTGCAATCGGCCTCCTAGCCACTGCATGCCTGCTGATCTCGAGCCCCGCCTATGCGACGCGTGGTCCGGGCGGTTCCGACGGCGGCGTGAAAACGTCGGGAACCAGATCGGGGCACTCGCTCGAGTCACACATCACCTATTCCGGCAGCGCCGGTGGGACCAACGGCACTTCGACTGGCAACGTAGCCCCTGTCGGCAATTGGAACCCGCCCGCGTGCTGGTACGAACCCGTTTCGGCCAAGGATTTCCAAAACCACGTCGAGAGCCAGTACGGCGAGGTCGTCAACGACCCAGGTCAGCCCAACTATGCCAAGGCGGCAACGGGCCAGTTCCGGGACATCTACAAGGATGGCAAGTACAAGAACTACAATCTTGACAAGGCCGGCGAAGGCAACTGGTGGGTCGCGATCCAGGACCCCAACCGCCTTGACGACCCAGACGCGTTCACCTGCAGCAAGCTGCCCTTTTGGGTCCAAAACGGCGGCACCCCAGCCGTGCAGAACGCCGTCACGCCGAAGGTTCTGGCGGAGCTCGCCTACAACAGAATCCTGCTCCCCGACATCGAGGTCACCCTCGCACCGCAGGACGTGACCAAGGTCAACCTCCCCACCTGGGCTTGGCTCGACAAGGCCAAGTTCAAAGAGGTATCCGTGACCGCCTCTCTCAACGCCGCCGGCGTCACCATCCAGGCCACGACCACAGCCAAGCCCGTTGCCCTGAAACTCGAACCCGGCACGGCCGATGCGGAAACCTACCCGGCCTCCGGAGAGTGCACGCTCAACGCAGACGATTCGATCGGCGAGCCGTACGCGAGGGGCAAGGCAGGTCAAACACCTCCCTGCGGAATCAAGTACCTCCGGTCCTCCGGCAACGGAACGTACAACCTCAAGGCGACCATCACCTGGAGGATCAACTGGACCGGCACTGGTGGCGCCGGCGGAGAGCTTCCCGATGGCACCTTCGGGGCGACACAAGACGTCACCGTCCAGGAGATTCAGGCCATCAACCGTTGAGCAACTGATGTCTTGTCGAAAATGAGGCTGAGGCGATGACGGGCTGTTCTCGAAGAGACGACTGCAACCCAGGAGCGTCTAACCGGATGTGCAGGCGGCGGCGTGCGAGGGCGCACTGGGCTTCAACCTCACGACCCGGGCGCAACCGTCTCGCGGACCGCTGCCATAGCAGTACGCAGATCTGTTTCATGGGGAGTAGCGCTCTCTAGGGCTCGTTGTGAGTGCAAGTGCTGGTTTTTTTCGTCAAAGGCCAGTGAAGAGAGGGCAATGCGCCCCCAGGGCCGCTTCCGCCATCGCCGGTCCTGCCCCAGGGACAGCACGTCGTTGGTCTGAGAGATTCTTTTAGTCGCGGGGCCGGCTGAAGTGTCTGTACTTGGAAATGGAGTTCGACCGTGACGCGACGCAGCAGGGGGTGGCTGGCAGCCGGAACGGTCGCGGTCGTCCTGCTCACTTCGGGAGGCTGCCTGGGACACAGCGATGACAAGTGGAAGGAGCCGACCAATGGGCAGACCGAGGTACTACTCAACGCCGAGGCGGGGCATACCGGGAGTGCAGGCAGCGCCTGGCTTGGATTCGATGGCGCCCCTGACGGGCTGGCCGCCGGTCCCGACGGGAGGGTTTACGGCCTGAGCGCATCGCTGGTTGTAATCGAAAAGGATCACAAAGCTAAGAGCATTCTCGATGACGAGGTACACGGCGCCGGCGGGCTGATCGTCCAGTCCGAGAACTCATTCGTCGTCGGCAAGGGCGGCCAAGTCTTGCGGATGCAGGCCGACGGAAGGAGTTTCGTCCTCGCTGGCGCGCCGGGCAAATCCAGGAAGCTCGGACAACCGGTTCCGGAAACAGCCGCGGCAAAGGAATACCACTTCAGCGACTACTTGCCGCATCCCTTTGGAACCAGGCCCGACGGCTCCATCCTGTTCTCTGAAGGCGACGTGATCTGGCAGCTCAAGGCAGGGCGCCTGACACGTGCTTACCAGGTGCCGAGAGAGAGGAACGCACCCGGCAAGTCCGGACGTGCCGTCATCGGCGACGGGAGCGCTGTGGATCAGTCAGGCACCGTCTTTGCTCGCATCTCGGCTGACCAAACATCCGAAAAGCTCGGTGAAGTCGTGGCCATTCACCAGGACGGATCCACCGCGAAGCTTTCCTTCCCTCCGCGGATCACAGGAGTGACGGAGGAACCGGCCGCACTCGACGTGACATGGATGACCGGAGATGACGGGAACGGAGTCTACGTCCGGGCTGCGGGCCACTCGGCCGATTATGTTTTTCACATGGCCTCTGGCAAGGCAAAGCTCGTGGCCAAGGCCCCACATCGGACCTCTCACTCCGAGTGCAGGGAAGGGCACTTGGTGGACTCTTTGAAGCTCCCTTGCCCGATGCCGTGGGCGGTGGCCTATTCGCCAGAGGGTCTCATCATGGCAGGCAACGCTCCATTTGTACTGAAAGTCGCAACGAAATAGGAGTGAGACGCGCTCATGGGGATACCACAGGAAGACCGCCTGGATTATATGTGCCGCCAGGACATGAACGCGATCGAAAGTGCGGTCAGTAGCATTCGCACCGCCATGACGAACGTCGAGAACATGATGCCGAAGACCTGGATCGGCAAGAAGGCCGACAACTGGCACGCCGAGCACGACGGCCGCATGAAACGGCTCCGCACACTCTTCGACTCGTTCCCGGCCGAGGAGAACCAACTGGTGGAGAAGGCGCGGCAGAAGCAGACACAGATGGACAGGAAAATGCACGGGCGGGTTGACCTCGAACCTGCGCGACACGCCTGCCGTCGACGGTCTGCAGCCGGGGTGGAGAGGCGACGACGAAGGACAAGAGCCCGGTGCGCGTGGGTAAGGCTTCGCCGGACGGGTTGCACCTACTGCGGGGCGGCGGGTTCCGGCTGCCCGGAGACGGCGGCGTACAGCGCTTCTCGACCGGGCTGTCCCTCACCGTCTCGTACGTCGACACCGCTGCGTGAACTGTCGGCATCGCCCGCGAACCGCACCGCGACCCCAGTCGCGGCGCACAAGGACATCCGGGTCGGCGGCGTATCAGCGGCATCACGATGTACCAAGCATTAGTGCGGGTTGACTCCCACAGAGCCAAGGACCCGCGTTGCCGTTGGGCCCACGTTCCTGGCTTGGCCGACGTTCGACATAGGTACAGCCTGGTGGGCACTCCATCACCGCTGATCTTGGAGGCACGAGTGGCATTCGACAGACGCAAGAGGGCAAAGGCGCCGGAGGAATCACCGGTGGAGCCCACGCCGTGGGCGAGCGTGCGCGAGTTCGTCATCAGCTCCGTCGAGCGCCCCAAGTCGCCCAAGCGATTGCGTTCGGTGTGGGGTAAGCCAGCCGTGCGCGTGCCGACTGGCAGCAGCGACTGCCCTACCCTCGCCCCGTGTGCGTTCCTGGGTTCATCGTCCGTCCCAAATCTTCCATCTCGCCCTGAACTGACGCTTTACGAGGACATCGACGCCGAGTACCTACTGTGTTACGTCGAGGAACCTCAGGAAGTAAAAAGGGAAAAGCACTGTGTCGTGCGCGACTCAGAGCAACAGGCCATCGGGACCCTTCGCCGCATTCCACCGAAGCGCCCTTTCAAACACACCTGGCGAATCGACCAACCCGGCCATCCCACAATCATCGGCCGTAACGAATGGGCCAGTGGAACTACGGGCCAGGCAGTTGCGCGCGTAGCCATCCGTGCCACCTTCGAAGCAGTGGACAGCGCCTTGTTCTACGCGGGGACGGACGGAAGGCCAACCTCCAAGGCCCGGAATCTGGAACGGCTGGCCGGGGACGAGGTCGTCATGACATCAGAGGGTGGCGCAAAGGTAAAGATCCAGGCGGACTGGGTCGACCGCCGGCTGGCGTTCGCCTTCGCTCTGGTTGGAGACAAGTAATCTGCCGTCGAGCTTAATTGCGCTCGATCCGCCAGCGGACCATCATCGGCGCGGGTGGGAACCAGCGCCATCTATGCCGGCGCCAAGGTCGTCGAGCACTGGGACGACATCGGTCACCAGCATGACGCGCTGTCCGGTCTTGAGTCCCTCACCGCAACCGGCGGTTCCGACGCCGAGGGCCTGTGCTTGACCACGAGCCCCACGGTTCTTGCCGCGGGAGCCAAGGCCTTCCCGCTCGAGAGCCAGACACTCCCCCGCTCAACAACGGCGGCGTACAGCGCTACCCACCGGTGTGTCCCTCACGATCGCGTGCGTCGACACGCTGCCGGAGCCACCGGCATCGTTGCGAACTACGCCGCGACCCCAGTAGCGGTATACAAGGACGTCCAGGTCGGCGACACGGTGGAGTTCGCGGGGGTGTGGTTCGAGGTGTCGAACCTCGCCGAGAAGGGCGTGTGATTGAGGAAGGACGAGCAAGTAGGACAGGAAGGTCGCGCCGCCGTCCCTGGTGCACTGCTCGAGCTGTCATGGCGACAGGCCCAGGCTGACTGCAGTGGCCAACGTGCCGTCGCTGAGCCCTCCCAGGCGCGGCCCCACCGGATTCGATGGTCTTCTACAGTCGTGTCGTTCTCTGATGCACAGGTCGCGATAGGAGTCAGGTATGGCGTTCGGCAGGAGCAGGAAAGTCGAAGAGCCGCCCGCGCAGCCCATCGGCTGGGCGGATGCGTGGGAGTTCGTGATCGGGACCGAGGAATGTCCGGCCGCAGGTGGTCAGAAGAACGCCGTCCACGGGCCGCGCGCCTTCCGTGTTCCTAGCGGCGGTGGCATGCGCCGTGTCTTCGCACCGTGCGCGTTCTTCCCGCCAGAGTCCCAGTCGTCAACGTCCACGCCCGGAGACCTCTGCTTGTTCGAGGACCCCGAAGGACAGCAGCTTCTCTGTTACCTCACCGCGCCGGAAGTCAGAAGCGGAGAACGCTACTTCCAGGTCCACGATGGCGACGGACGTGTGATCGGCTCGATTCGTACAGCCACCGCTCTTAAACGGGCCCTGAAGCCGGAGTGGTACATAGAGCAGCCCGGACGGCCCATCATCGCGAGCTGCCACGAGTGGGCGAAGGGCGGCGCCAAGGGAATCGTTCAGCGGGGGGCCGGGAAGTTGCTCACGAACGTCGTCCAGGGTGTGGCCGACCTCGGCGCGGAGGGAGGTGACCATTCCTCGCCAGAGCGACTTCTGGAGTGGCGGGCCAATGATGAGTTGGTGATGACGTCTCAGGGGAGCCGCTCGTTCCTGCTCAGGGCCGGGTGGATCGACCGGCGACTCGTGTTCGCATACGCCTTGGTGCGCAACGGGTGAGCGGTCGTCCTCCGCGCGGGCACCCAGTTGACGATCGTCTGGCGTTCGTCACCATGGTTGACGGGACCGTGCTCGCCCGTGACTTCCACTTGGATCACGACCATCGAGTCCGCCAGAGCGCCGAGCAGGTCGCGGTGCAGAGGGCCAGTTCACCCTCTTCTCCCACCGGACCGATGCGCTGGAGATCGACTAGCGACTCCCACAACTCCTCGGGAGACGTCTCACCGTCCAGCAGGTGGGCGAAGACGGCGATGTGGCGGTCGGCCAGCCGGCAGCGTGCTCGCGAGCGGTCGCACGAGGGCACTGGTGTGGATTCCTCCCCTGAGGCGGCAGCGCTCACATACTTCTTCTTTTCCTACAGATCCTTGGCGTCCTGAGTGCACTGATGCGCCTCGTCCCGCAGCGTCTTCGCAACCGTGCCACACGTCGCATGCCAACTCTTCAGCCTGCCGTGCACGATGTCCGCGTTCGGGCCCGACCAGGTCTTCATCCCCGTGGTGGCGTGCTTCTTGGCGGTGTCGACGCGCGAGTCGATGTGGTCGGCCAGAGACCTCAACTGGCCAGCTCGACGATTCAGTTCCTGAATATCAGGATTTGCCATAGCAGCCTCCCCCGCTGTCTCAGGACTTCTGCATACTGACGCTGCCTCACTCACTCTGATCGGCCCCATGGGCCGGACCATCACCGTTCGTTCACCAGAAGACCCGATCTCCCGCAGTGCTGGACGAGCACCACGGCTGGTGCGGTAGCGTCCACTGTTGCAAACGGACAGTCCGCTTGCTTTTGAACCAACGGGGAGGATCGCTATGGATCGCGGTGCAGATCTCCATCGGCTTCGGGAGCTCTCCAAGCTCTACGCCCGCAAGTCCCACGATCTGCAGGTGCTCATCAAGGAGCTGGACTCGGCGACGGGTAGCAGCGAGAGCTACTGGAAGGGCCCGAAGGCCGACCGGTTCCGTCAGGACTGGCACGACGTCAAGCCGACGTTCTCGAAGTGGGTCGACACCCTCCACGATGCCAGCAAGTCGGCCAACACGAGCGCCGACAACATCGAGCGCGCCACCTGATCCCAGGCGGCCCATTGTTTGTGCCGCATTCTGTCAGTGCACCGGACCCCAGGCCGTCGCGGTCAGGGGCCGGTGCCCTGGTGGTACGTGTACGCGTTCCGGACCGTCAGACGCCCTTCTGGTACAGCCGGGCTTCGGCCGCTGGGACCTTGTCGGGCTCATTACGGATGGCAGCGTCGACAATGGGGAGCAGCTTGCCCACCTCTTCACCCAGCTTCCTATGACGGCCCTCCAGTTCCCGGTGCCAGGCGCGAGCGTTCTTGCCGACCCAGACCTTGTCGCCGCCGATGTCCCGTGTCGGCCCTTGCAGCGCCTTCGTGAAGGACTCGACGTCTCTCGCGAGATCGCGGCGCAACTTCTCCAGGTCCGCTTTTCTGGGGTTTGCGACTTTGGGCTCGGAATCCGTCATTCGTGACACCTTTCAGTCTTCGATGCCTTCAGCACCGTGTGACGTCGTATCGCAAGGAAGATCGCACCAGCCAGCAAAACTGGGGCCAGCACCAGCGACACCAGCATGGGCAGCGTCATGGTCGGCGGATTCTGCACCCACTTCGTGGTCAGTACCCTGCTCGGGTCCCGGGGGTCATAGGTCACAGACGCGGAGGAGCCCGCGACCAAACCAGCAGGGCGCCTTCCTCCCCAGTCGCTGAGCGCGGTCTCCTGCGACCCGCGCTTGGGATCGACGAATCGGATCCTGATATTTCCCGGACCGCCGAACTTGTCCCGCGGCGAGGCCACGATCTCGGCGGCAACGGTCACTCCGCGAGAACGCAGGTCGTCCACGAGCGAGTGCGAGGGAAGCCAGAGCACCAGGAAGATTCCGAAGGCAGCCACGGCCATGAGGAAGATGGCCGCGACAAGCCGTCGCTGCGGCAGTGGCGGCTGCCGTACACCGGCGCGTAGCTTGCGCAACTCGGCCTCAGCAGCCAGCCGTTCGGAGGATTTCGGTGGAGGTGTCCAGGCATCCCTCGACCGCTTCTTTTTTCCCACGAGAACGATTCTCCGTCTCAAAGCCCTAGCCAGCCACCGAGCTTCTTGGCTGCGTGGCCTATCCCCTTGCCGACCTCCGAGGCCGCATGACTGACGGCGTGCACGGCTTTCTTGCCGGTATCGGTGTTCAGGGCGTAGTAGGCAGCGTAACCAAGCCCGGCACCGACCACGATGCCTGCTGCCACGCCCCAGCCGACTGGTCCCCCGCAAGCCGCCACGGCAGCCACGCCGGCCCAGGTACCGGCCATTCCGGCTCCGAGAGAGGCGACGTTCGAAACGACGGCCACATCCGGGTCCGAGTGGTTGACCTCGATGTCGTATGCGATGCCGCCGACCGTCAGCAGTGTGCCCACCAAGGGAACCCGCCCGCCCGCTCTGAACATCTTTCCGAGCCATCCGGCGTTCGCGCCCGCCGGCGCCGCCCTGATGAACGGGATCTTGTCAGCGAACCAGCGGACTCCACCCCCGACCGAGGTCTCCATGAGCCTGGACAGCGAGCCCATACCGTATTTGGAGAAGACACGCTCGGCCTCGCGGGAGGCTGTCTTGGAGGCCTTCGCGTTGAACCTCGTCTCCTTCCTGAACCTTGCACGCTCTGCGGGCGTCATGGCGTTGATTCGTTTCTCATAGGCCGCCTTTGCTGCCTTCGAGAACTCTTCCGCCTCGTCCCAGAACCTGTCCGCCAAGTTGGACTGGACGCCGATGACAGCGGCCATGAGTCCTGCGTGCACTGTCCACGTCGCCTTCGGGTCGCCCAGGTCCGTAACTGCCTTCGTAAGGTGCTTCCAAGCTGTGTCCCACAGGTCGGGGCCGTCACCCTGCATCAGCGCACGGTTGAAGACCGCCCCCGGCTCGTCCTTGGGGATGTCACCGTGGAAGAGATCCAGCACCTTGTTGAATCCGGGCGCCGGGCTGGGGGCGTTCGCCGCTGCCGTGAACGCGGCACCGAAGATCTTGGCGTCCTCCTTTGCCGTCGGCGCATTGGACAGGGCGATGGCCATGGGAAGGTTCTTGACGAGGTTCGGGTCCATCTTGGCGTAGAACGCCGAGGCGAAGTCCGGATCACCCCTGTGTTTCGCCAGTTCCTCAGCGATGTGGTGGAATTTCGGGCCTGCCTCCTCAGGTGACATCCCCGTGAGCCCGTCGGCTTCCTTGGCCAGATCTGCACCCTCCGTCCGTGCCTGTTGTACTGTCCAGACCGGCTCGCGCAGTTGGACCATGGTGGGCTTGGGCCCCATGCCCTTGAATTCCATGGCTTCGGCAAGTGCTTGACGACGACGGAGCATAGGCAGTTCGTCGTCGACCCAGGAAGCGATCCGATCGATCTGAGTCAGGCTGCCAGTATCGAGTCCGAAGGTCCGGAATCGACTGAAGTACGCACTCTTGCCCGAATGAAGGTCCTTACTGCTTGACACGAGGTTGTTGATGGTCTTCAGGAGGTTTGCGGGATTAATTCCCGAGAAGTTCGGATCAACCATCTGTCGGATTTCCCGCACTGCCAGGAAGTCGCGGGTCCATGAGAATTGCTCCGGCGCCCGACCCTTGAAGTGCCGCCTCCAGCTTGTCGGTCGGGAGGGCGACCCACGGCTGTTCCTCGCCCATCGCCTCGACCAAGCGCACCACGGTGGAGAAGGCGAGGGCGACGAGTTGCTCCCCGCCTGACTCCGTCTGCAGTGGAATGAGCATCACATCGACCGCGCCTTCCAGGAGTGGTGCACCGTCTTCGTCCCGCGGCAGATCCTTCATCGTGGGCAACACCAGCACATCTGGAGTTTCTTGGGGTGGCTGCGTCGAATCCATCGGCCCATCGTACGAGTCGTGCGCCGATCGAAGCATGAAGCGCTCTAAGGCTTGGCAACTTCCCCGCAATTCCCGGCCGCCAACGGGCGGCTGGGACGCCACCGGCTCGGATGGAGTCCCAGCCCTGTACCGCCGTGCCGTCAGCCGTTCGTGACGGCCTGGATGGGCATGAACGAGCCTCCCGTCACGAACAGTCCGCTGCCGACCGGTCCGCCGCCGCTGTTCGCCGGCAGCCGGACGCCGAACAGCTCGCCGTCCGATGGGCTTTGGGGGGTGAGCAGCAAGCCGTTTCGGGACTTGCGGGCCTCTGTGACGAAGCCGCGGTACTGGCCCGCAAGGCTGTCCGTCATGCCGGCGGCGATGAGGCCGATGCCTCCGTCACCACCCTTGCGGA
This sequence comes from Streptomyces sp. NPDC093064, assembly GCF_044754605.1. Taxonomy (NCBI): domain Bacteria; kingdom Bacillati; phylum Actinomycetota; class Actinomycetes; order Kitasatosporales; family Streptomycetaceae; genus Streptomyces; species Streptomyces sp. NPDC093064. Next base: position 93,886 of record NZ_JBIVPK010000013.1, on the reverse strand, counting down.
CCACGCTCTCCAGGGCCTCGTCGAGCCGAGTGTCGTAGAGGAGTTCTGCGTCGTCGATGACGACGACGTACGGGCTTCCCTCGAGGTTCTCCACCAGTTCCTCGAGGTCTTCCTCGCGGCTGTCGGCGTTGAGGAATCCAAGGACACCTGCACTCTCCTGTAGATCACGCAGCGGCGAACGGCGCGGCGTGACGACGAGTACGCGAGTACCGGCCGCCAGGAGTGACTGGGTGGCGGCCATCAACAAGGTCGAACGGCCGGACTTCGGCGGGCCGGCGATGACGAACCCTGGACCGTTCTCCTCCAGGTCGATACCGACTGGGCGTAGTTCGTCGCCACCGACGCCCAGCAGTGCCCACAGTGGCGACGTGGGTGCGAAGTCGGGGTCCAAGGCCAGCGCCTCGGAGGCGGTAATCCGGGAAGGCAGCGCGTCTACCCGCATGGGGCGGTGCCCTACGGCCAAGCGGCCGTGGCGTGACGCGGCCTCCTCCGCGATGGCTCGCAATGCACGGACCTGGGCTTGGCCCGAGGGATCGTCGTCCAGTAGGGCGATCTGAGTCTCGTCGACACCGACATCGGTGACGCGCAGGGCACGGCCGGGTGGCATGTTCTTGGGCACTTCGCGAGCTTGGAGGCCAGCCGTGGAGTAGTCGTTCGGGTCGGCGAAACGCAGGACGAGCCGCTCGGCGAAGGCGGAGGAGACATGCCCGCTCAGGCCACTGCGGTCGGTGGTCATGACCACTTTCAGGCCCACCGCGGAGCCTTCACGGAAGATCCGCTGCATCAACTCGATCAGCTGACCGTAGTTGAAACTTTCAAAGGTGGAGGTGAAGCCTTCCCAGCTGTCGAGGAGCAGCACCATCCACGGGAGCCGGTCCTCGGGCGCCGCGGCTGCGCGCTGTTCCGCGGCGCTGGAGGCGCCCTCCATGGCAAGCAGTTGCTGACGCCTTGCGATCTCGGCCAGCAGCCGGTCGATCAGGCGTCGCACCCGGTCGGGCTCGTCGCGGCTGACCACGGCTCCGACGTGCGGCAGGCGCATCAACGGCAGCAGTGCGTTGGAACCGCAGTCGATGCCGTAGACGTGCACGTCGTACGGGGAGGTGGTGCGGGCCAGGGAGCCGGCCAGCGTGCGCAGGGCTGTCGAGCGGCCACAGCGTGCGCCGCCCACCAGCATCGTGTGCTCGCCGTGCACGAGGTCCAGGACCATGGGCCTACGGCTCTGCTGGGCCGGGAGGTCGATCAGGCCGAACGGAATGGGCGGCACATCGTCGCCGTGTCCCTCCTGAGTCGAAGGGGCCTTGCCGTATGTGGCCAGTTCTTCCAGCGTCACCTGCTGCGCCAGCGGCTCCAGCCACGGGCTGCGCTGCTCCCCGAAGCCCATCCGCAGCGCGCCGTCAGCCACAGCGTCGACGAGGACCGCCAAGTCGGTGACCATGGTGCCGTCGGCCTCGGACTCCGCCGGCTTCGGCAGCGGGCGGCCGTAGGCATTCCAGGGCAGTTGGAGCAGCGTCGCCTTGGGGCCGGTACGGCCCGTGGCGGGGCGGCGGCCACCGATACGCGCCGACTGCACGCCGACCAGGGACTGGGCGCCGGAGCGGACGTACATGCGTCCGGGGGTGGACTTTGCGATGGCGCCCGAGTCGGGGGCGTCGATGACGTCCATGGACTCCGACGCGTCCGTCACCCGCAGCGCGACCCGTAGGTTGGTGTTGGCACGGATGTCCGCGCTGACCACACCCGCAGGCCGCTGCGTGGCCAGGATCAGGTGCACACCGAGGGAACGGCCACGGCGGGCGATGTCGACAAGACCCACAACAAAGTCGGGGAGTTCGGCGACGAGCGAGGCGAACTCATCAATGACCAGGACGAGCCGAGGCATCGGCTCGAGCTCGGGGCGGATCTTGCGCGTGTCGTTGTAGTCCTCAATGTCCTTGGTGGCCGCGTCGAAAAGGATCTTCTCCCGGCGGTGCAGTTCGGCCGCGAGGGATGCCAGGGCCCGCTCGGTCAGGTGCGCGTCCAGATCACTGACCATGCCGACTGTGTGCGGCAGCCGGGCGCAGTCCATGAACGCGCTGCCGCCCTTGTAGTCGATGAGGACGTAGTTCAGGGCGTCGGGGCGGTTGGCGACGGCGAGCGAGGCGATGATCGTCTGCAAAAGCTCGGACTTACCAGCCCCCGTCGTACCCGCGACGAGTGCGTGCGGACCGTCTCGCCGGATGTCCAGGATGAACGGCCCGTCTGCCGCGATGCCGATGGGCGCGGCCGTCGTCGAGCCGCCCGTCTTCCAGATCCGCTCCACATCCATACCCGTGGGATCGGGCAGCCCCAGCAGACTCAGCAACCGGGCAGAGGTGGGCAGGGCACTGTTGGCGTCGTCACGGCTGACATCACGCACGGGCGCGAGGGACCGGGCGAGCAGTTCGCACCACTCCGGTGTGGCCTGGTCGGCCAGGACGTCCCCGACGGACTCCAGGCCGTACCCGCGCACCCTCACATGGTGCGCTGCCTCGGGTGACCAGGCCACGACAGCCTTGCACTCCTCAGGCAGCAGGCGCTCGTCCTCGTCGATGCAGAGAGCGAGGATGCCGTACTGCGGTCCCTCGGTCAGCAGTTGGGGCATTCCGGGTACCCGCCGCAGAAGTCGGGCTCCGTCGAGGACCAACAGGATGTTGGGGTCCGGGTACAGCTGACCCGTCATGTTGTTCTGCTCGCGGGCCGCCTTTCGTCGGGCCAGTTCGTTGAGGAGCTCGTTGACCCGACGGGTGATCCCCTCCGAGTCGAAACCGACCAACGCGACGCAGTCCTGCCCCTGATCCGGGTTGGTGTGGGGCAGCCAGTGCGTCCACTGCCATTCGGCTCCTGCGGCCGGGGTGGCGGCGAGCATCACGAGCGAGAGGTCCCGGGGGCTGTGAAGGACGGCGGCCTGCACGCCGAGCCACCGTGCCGTGGCGAGGGCTCGGGCCCGGTCGCCAGCGATGCCGACGACCCCGATCTGGGTGAAGGGGAGGGTGACCGGCACATCCGGCAGGATCGGAGGCTCCGGAGCATCCTCGCCGTACGACGTGCCGCCGTTCGCGAGGACGAGTTCGACGTCGGAGGGCAGGCTGCCGACTCCGACCCTCAGCTGCATCGCGTCCGGGTCCGTGAGCCGGCGCTCCCAGAGGCGGCGGCGCGGACCGGTGGCGAAGAGCAGGATCTCGGCCGGATCGGGGGTGTCCTTGCGTCGAGCGCGCTGCTCCTCCTTGCCCAGTACGGCCAGTTCGGCCTGGTGAGCGGCGAGATCCTTCTTGTACTGCTTGAGCGAGGTCTTGTGCTTCTTCTTGCCCTCACGGTTCTCGCTCAGCCACTGGCCCGCCATCATCAGCGGGCTCATGAGACAGAACGCCAGCATGTAGATCTGCTTGGTGACGAAGTACATGCCCAGCCCGAAGAGCAGGGGCATGAACGCCATGAGGAACTGGAAGCGTGCCCGCTCTCCCTTCGTGGGCGGCACTGGCACAACGAGCCGCCGTCGGGGGCGCAGTGAGGAGAGACGAGGGGGACGGTTGTAGGCGAGGCCGCCCTCGCTCATGGCGGACAGGTGTGCGTCGGGCTGAGCCACCTTGTCGAGGACCAAGAGCGAATCACCGATGCGTACGACGCCGCCAAGCGGCCAGGCGCTCCCGGCCTCCGTCGGTTCGTCGTCCAACCGGACCGCCGCACTGCCTTCAGGGCTCAGTGTGACGTTGCCCTGCACATCGATGGTCAACCGAAGCGCGACCGACGGCACAGCAGGATCCGGCAGGGAGAGCGAGCAGGTGGCCGCCGATCCGATGGTGGCCACACCGACGCCCAGTCGGATGACCCGACCTGACGCGGGGCCACCCGAGACCTTGAGTTCGTACTGACCAGTCGGCTCACCCCGGCGCAGGAGCGGGCCTATCGAGTCGTCGACGGAGACGCGCATGCCGTCGCGCAGCACGCTGAGGGCAGGGGCACCCTGTTCGCAGGGGACGCCATCCGCCCACAGCGGCAACGTCACGGAGGCCCCGGGGCCGTAGCCGAGCGAGGTGGCAAGGGGCCTGCCTGGCATCGGAACAACGTTTCCCTGGATGCCGGGAGGTGGGTGTTCTGGATGTTCGAGAGTCGCCCTCAACGCCTCCGCTACGTCTCCAGCGGTTGCCGTGTCGTCTGTCGTGATCACGACGTCATACGGCTCACCACCCTCGCGCACGACCGTGACCAGCACCCGCATGGCGGTCTTCCTCCCCGTTGGCCTCTGCGGCCACATTCCTTACCACAGTTGACTGCCGTGGATACTCCGGCTGCAGACACAGTAGTGACAGCGAGGGCGAGGCGGATCATGGGGCGCGGGCGGCTGCCTCTCGCGGACTCGCCGCTCTCCGCCGCTAGCCGACCTTCGACAGCCGTGCCACCGGATTCCCCTCCGCGGAGCTGTCCGCCGTGTACTTGAGGTCGTCGCCGACCTGGGTGAGGCGGACCGTGTGCGGGGCGGGGTTGCAGCCCGAGTGGTTGGTCTTGGCGCCCCTGGAGACGGCGACCAGTTGGGTGTTCGTCACCTGCTTCAGGGTGAGTACGTCGTCGCAGACGCCGCCGAGCTGGTCCGTCTGGTGGAGGGTGCCCAGTTCGCGGCCCACGGCGGCCTGGTGGACGGTCAGCCGGAAGTCGCCGAGGGGCAGGGTGCCGTCGAGGGCGGTGCCCTGGCCCTCCCAGGTGCCGAGGTAGCGGGCAGGGACGGGCGAGGCGGTGGCGCTCGGCCCGGTGGAGCGGTGGTCGTCGCCCGCGGTGGCGGCCGGTGTCGGTGTCCCGCCGGGGCCGGCGCCGGCGCTGTCGGCGCTGTCGTCCCGGAACGGGAACAGCCACAGCGAACCGACGGTCACCGCCGCCAGCGCGCCCGCGACCGCGAGGACCACAGTGCAGCTCAGGCGGCGGCCCCGGCCGTCGGCGCCGGGCGCCGCCTTGCCGGCCACGGTGACGGAGAACCTGCCGGGGCCGGCCGGCGCGGTGGTCCCCAGTGGGGGCGCGTCCTGCGGACCGGAGTGGGTAGGGGGCGCCGCGGCTCCCATGGCTGCGGCTCCCACGGCCGCGGCGCCCATGAGGGGTGGCGGGCCGAACCCGCCGCCGGGTACGGCTGCCGCTGGCCGCGGGGGCTCACCGGTGGCGACCGGGGCGGGGCCCGGCACCGAGACTCGGCTGAACCCCAGCGGACCGGACTCCGACGGGGGTGGCGGTTCCGCCGCCGTCGCCTCCAGGTTGAGCAGCGACACGGCGCTGCGGCTGACCTGTTCGACCAGACGGGACGGGAGCCAGCCGGCCGCGACCAGGCGGGAGGCGCCCTCGGGGGCGAGGCGGCGGGCCACCTCGCCGGGGCCGGGGCGGGCGCCGGGGTCCTTGGCCAGGCAGGCCGCCGCCAGGACCCGCAAGTCTCCCGACAGGGATCCCAGTTCGGGCTCCTCGTGGACCACTTTGTAGAGGAGCGCCGCCGAGGAGTCGCCCGGGAACGGGGGCTCGCCCGTCGCGGCGTGCACCAGCACCGCGCCCAGGGAGAAGACGTCGGCCGCGCCCGTGACGCCCTTGCCGAGGATCTGCTCGGGCGACATGTAGCCGGGCGAGCCGACCGAGACGCCGGTCGAGGTCAGGGAAGCGGTGCCGTCGGTGGCGCGGGCGATGCCGAAGTCGATCAGCAGCGGGCCGTCGAGGGTGAGCAGCACGTTGGACGGCTTCACGTCCCGGTGCACCAGGCCCAGTTCGTGCACCGCCGCCAGCGCCTCGGCCAGGCCGGCCCCCAGCACCCGTACGGAGTGCTCGGGCAGCGGGCCGGCGTCCGCGATCGCCGCGGCAAGGGAGGGGCCTGCCGCGTAGGCGGTGGCCACCCACGGCACCGGCGCCTCGGGGTCGGCGTCCAGGACCGGTGCGGTCCAGGCGCCGCCCACCCGGCGCGCGGCCTCGACCTCGCGGCGGAACCGGGCGCGGAACTCCTCGTCGAGCGCGAAGTGCGGGTGCACGATCTTCACCGCGACGGTGCGGCCGCCCGCGCTGCGGCCCAGGTAGACACGGCCCATGCCGCCGGAGCCCAGCCGGCCGAGCAGCCGGTAGGGACCCACGGTGGCGGGCTCGTCTGCTTCGAGCGGCTGCATGGCGTCCTCTCCCTCCCCCGTACGCCTCACAGCAGGGTAGTGCGCTACGGCCGCAGCAGCTCCACCTTCACGTCCGCCGGGAAGCCGGTCGTCGGGCCGACGCGCCGCGCGAACTCGGCCACCGCGGCGAGCTGCGGGCCGCCGAAGCTGAAGTCGAGGGTGGTGAAGTACCGCTCCAGGACCTCCTGGTCGAACGCCTCCCAGCGGGCCGCCTGTTCGGCGACCTTGGCGACCTCCTCCAGGGACAGGTTGCGGGAGGCCAGGAAGGCCTCGTGCACCTTGCCGGTGATGTCCGGCTCGCGCTCGAGGTAGTCGCGCCGCGCCGCCCAGATCGCGAAGACGAACGGCAGTCCCGTCCACTCCTTCCACAGCTGCCCGAGGTCGTGCACCTCGAGCCCGTAGCGCGGGCCGTCGTGGAGGTTGGCGCGCAGGGCGGCGTCGCCGATGAGCACCGCCGCCTCCGCCTCCTGCATCATCAGGCTGAGGTCGGGCGGGCAGGTGTAGTAGTCGGGGGCCACCCCGTACCGCTCGGCCAGCAGCAGCTGGGCGAGGCGGACGGAGGTCCGGGAGGTCGACCCGAGGGCGACCCGGGCGCCGTCGAGCCGGTCCAGCGGCACCTGCGAGACGATCACGCACGACATCACCGGGCCGTCGCAGCCGACGGCGATGTCGGGGAAGGCGACCAGGTCGTCCGCGTGCTTGAGGAACTCGACGAGGGTGATCGGCCCGATGTCGAGTTCTCCCCGCACGAGCCGCTCGCTGAGCTTCTCCGGGGTGTCCTTCGTCAGCTCGAAGTCGAGGAGCGTGCCGGTTCTCGCGAGCCCCCAGTACAGGGGCAGGCAGTTGAGGAACTGGATGTGGCCGACGCGCGGCCGGGTGCGAGAATTGTCCACATCGTGAGGCTAGACCCTGCGCGGCGCCGTCCCCCGGCCGCCCCTGCCGCCGCCCCCGAGGACCCCGATTGGCGGAGTCTCTGCCATCCTTCTGTGAGGCCCCGTCGATCTCGCTGCGTCAACCTCTCACCCGAACCTTCAAACATCCGGGTGAAGTGATCTTGACCTCTATTGCATTCGGCTGCCCACATGCTAGGCTCGCCAGCAAGTTGCAGTTTGGTTTCCCTTGCAGTACAGAGCCTGCGGAGCATGTGACCGCGGGCTCTGGTCGTTTTCAGACGTATGCAGTTGTGCGGCGATTTCGTTATCACACTTGCAGGTTCTGGAGCAGGGCGACCCTTTGAGCCCAGGGAGGGCTTATGGCTACCGGAACCGTGAAGTGGTTCAACGCCGAAAAGGGCTTTGGTTTCATCGCCCAGGAAGGCGGCGGCCCCGACGTCTTCGTCCACTACTCCGCAATCAACGCGACCGGTTTCCGCTCCCTCGAAGAGAACCAGCAGGTGAGCTTCGACGTCACCCAGGGTCCGAAGGGCCCGCAGGCGGAGAACGTCACCCCGGTCTGAGCGTTCGCGCGCAGTAATCCGATTTGAGTGCAGTACCCAAGGAGCCCCGCGCCGTCCGGCGAAGGGGCTCCTGCCTTTCCCTGGCCGGGGCGGCCGAACCCCGGACATACCGCCCGGTGAATTCCCGGCGAACTCTTTCCGAGGCATCACCGGCCTTCCCGGAAATGAATGCCGCGCCGCCCGGAGATGACCGGAGCGAGGCAAAGGCCGCGGCCATGAGGGGGCGCCGCGGCGGTTCGCACCATTGCGGACGCTACGCGTACAACCCCTCCACCTCTTGTGCGAAGTCACGCAGGATCGCCTCCCGGCGGAGCTTCATCGTCGGGGTCAGGTGGCCCGCCGATTCCGTGAAGTCCACCGGGAGGACGGCGAAGCGGCGGATGGACTCCGGGCGGGAGACCAGTTTGTTCGCCTCGTTCACGGCGCGTTGCAGCACCGCCGCCAACTCGAGGTCGTCGACGAGGAGTTTGGCGGGCACGGGGTGCTTGCCGTTCATCTGCCGCCAGTGGGTGATGCCTTCGGGGTCCAGGGTGATCAGGGCGGAGACGTAGGGGCGACGGTCGCCCAGCACCATGCACTGGGAGATCAGCGGGTGGGCCCGGAGCCAGTTCTCCAGAGGGCCCGGGGCGACGTTCTTGCCGCCCGCGGTGATCAGGATCTCCTTCTTCCGGCCCGTGATCGTCAGGTAGCCGTCGTCGTCCAGGCGGCCGATGTCGCCCGTCGGGAACCAGCCGTCGTGCGTCGCCGGCACCACCCCGCCCGCGTGCGGGTTCCAGTAGCCGCGCAGGACCTGGCCCCCGGCCAGCAGCACCTCGCCGTCCGCCGCGATGCGCACCCGCGTGCCCGGCAGCGGCCAGCCGACCGTGCCCAGGCGGGGTTTCTGCGGAGGCGTCACCGTGGCCGCGCCCGTCGACTCGGTCAGGCCGTAGCCCTCGTAGACCTCGACGCCGGCGCCCTCGTAGAACGCGGCCAGGCGGCGGCCCAGCGGGGAGCCGCCGCAGATGAGATAGCGCAGGCGGCCGCCGAGGGCGGCCCGGATACGGCGGTAGAGGAGGGCGTCGTAGAAGGCGCGGGCCGTCCTCAGGGCGCGGCTGGGGCCGGGGCCCGTACCGTGCCGGCGGGCCTCGGCCGCCTCGCCGTAGCGGCGGGCCACGTCGGCCGCGCGGTCGAAGGACGACGCCCGGCCGCCGCGCTCGGCGGTGGCGCGCGCGTTGTTATAGACCTTCTCCAGCATGTACGGGATGGCCAGCAGGAACGTCGGCCGGAAGCTCGCCAGGTCCTCCAGCAGGTCCTCCGACTTCAGGCTCGGCGCGTGGCCCAGCCGGACGCCCGCGCGGACGCAGGCGACCGCGACCATGCGGCCGAAGACGTGGGAGAGGGGCAGGAAGAGCAGCGTCGCGGCCTCCTCCGACGTCCTCGCCTTGAAGGCCGGGTAGAGGACCTCGATGGCGTTGTCGACCTCCGCGAGGAAGTTGCCGTGGCTCAGCGCGCAGCCCTTGGGGTGGCCGGTCGTGCCCGAGGTGTAGACCAGGGTGGCGAGCGTGTCGGGCCCTAGGACGCCCCGGCGCACGGCGACCTCCTGGTCCGGGACGTCCGCGCCGCTCTCCGCCAGGCGGTCGAGGTGGCCCTTCTCCATGACCCACACATGGCGCAGGTCCATCAGGCGCTCGCGTTCCGGGCCGAGGGCCGCCGCCTGCCGGGCCTTCTCCGTCACCAGGGCGACCGCGCCGGAGTCCTGGAGGATCCAGCGGGTCTGGAAGACGGAGGACGTGGGGTAGACGGGGACCGTGACCAGACCGGCGGCCCAGGTGGCGAAGTCCAGGAGGGTCCACTCGTACCTCGTGCGCGCCATGACCGCGATCCGGTCGCCCGGCACGAGGCCCTCCGCGATCAGGCCCTTGGCCATCGCCAGTACCTGGTCGGCGAACTGCGCGGCGGTCAGATGCGTCCACCCGCCGTCGGCGTCCCGGCGGCTGACGACCTGGCGGCCGGGGTCGGCGGCCGCGTTCTCGAACGGCAGGTCGGCCAGTGAGCCGTGCGTCACCGGCGGCACCAGCGGGGGGACGTACGCCTCGCGCACCTCGCCGTCCAGCCGGCGGGTCTGCGGCGGAACGAACGCCGGGACCGCGTCGAGGTCGTAGTCGAACCCCGTGGCGGGCGAAGGGGCCGGACCGTGGGACGACGGGGACGAGTACGAGAGAGGCATGGCGGCTCCTGGGGCTTGCGGCTGCGCGCTGCTCTGCTGCACGTGGTACGCGCCGCGCTTACCGAGTCGTTCACCGGTGGTGCGCGCTCTTGGGGTGTTACCGCCGGTTGCAAACGCGATCGTACGGGGCTGGGATGGGGAGTTCGTGCGGGTTCGGGAAGGGTCCGGAGACGGTCCGGGGCAGGGCTGCGTACTCCCCGGTCTCCGGATGCCCGCGCCCCGGCACAGACTTACCTCCGGCAACCTGGCTTTCGGATGAGTGAGGTGAGCCCGTGGGGAGAGGGGACTTGGCCGACCGCTTCACGGGCTTCGCCCGCACCGCGTCCGCGTCGGACCTCCGCCTGGCGACGGCTCTGGCCCGCGGCGCTCTGCGCTCCCCCTTCAAAAGGCCCCGCCCGGACGCCTCCTTCCCCCGCACCCGGCTCGTGCTGCCCTCCGTCCGCGTCGACCTCGCGCGGCTGGCCGCCTACGAGCGGGTGTGCGGCTTCGCGACCGGCGACGACGCGCTGCCGATCACCTATCCGCACGTGCTCGGCTTCCCGGCGGCCATGAGCCTGATGAGCGGCGGGGACTTCCCGCTGTCGCTGCTCGGGCTGGTGCACACCTCGGTCGGCATCACCCGGCACACCACCCTGCCCGCCACGGGCGTGTACGAACTGACCGTGCACGTCGCCGGGTTGGTGCCGCACCGGCGCGGCACCGAGACCGCCGTCGTCACCGTGCTGAGGGCGGCGGGCGGAGACGTCGTATGGGAGTCGACGAGCACGTACCTGGCCCGCCACCGCACCGACGGGCCCGCGCCCGAGCCCGCGCGGCGGGAACACGCACCCCTGCCCGCCGTCGCCGAGTGGCGCCTCGGACCGGACGTGGGGCGGCGCTACGCGGCCGCCTCCGGGGACCGCAACCCGATCCACCTCCACCCGTTCACCGCCCGCCTGTTCGGCTTCCCGCGGGCGATCGCACACGGCATGTGGACCGTCGCCCGCTGCCTCGCCGCCCACGGCACCCCCGAAGCCGCCCTGGTCCGGGCGGAGTTCAGATCCCCGGCGCTGCTGCCAAGCGCGGTCGTCCACGCCGCCGACGGCATCGGCCGCTTCGAGTTGCGCGATCCCGCCGGACAGCGGGTCCATCTGAGGGGCGAGGTGCTTCCGCCGCTCACGTGAGGGCGGTCGGCGCGGTGAGATCGTCGGCGGGCGGGGTCCACGGCCGCTCCTCCATGAGGTCGCCCAGGCCCGCCCACGCGAAGTTCATCAGGGTCGCCGCCGCCTGGCGGGCCGAGACGCCCGGGGTGGCGTTGGCCCAGTCGGCGAGGGACTCGGCGGCGCCGACCAGGGCCTCGGCGAGCCCGGCGACCTCGCGCTCCGGCAGACCGGGGTCGCGGTGGGCCTCACGGGCGGCGACGAGGATCAGCTGGGTGACGAACTCCACGATCTCCGCGCGCATCGCGGCGATCTCGGCCGCGAACGGCTCCCCGTGCGTACGGGCCTGCAAGTGGAGCACCGCCCAGCCCTCCGGGTGCCGCGCGGTGTGCGTGAAGAACGCCCGCAGCCCTTCCCAGAGTTGACGGTCGGCGGGCAGCCCCGGGCGGACTCCGGCACGGACCGCCTCGGTCAGGGCGGCGGCCTCGCGGCGGATGCAGGCGGTGAAGAGGTCTTCCTTGGAGTTCAGGTACAGATAGACCAACGGCTTGGAGACACCCGCCAGTTCGGCCATCTCGTCCATCGACGCGGCGGTGTAGCCGCGCCGCCCGAAGATCTGGACGGCGGCGTCGAGCATCTGCTGCTCGCGCACCGCTCTCGGCATCCGCCTGGTCCTCACGGCACCCATGGGGGCAAGCCTACGGTTCGGGCACCGGCCCTGCGGTCGCGCGGACGCCGCACCGAACGGATCAGGACGTCAGGACGCCTGCCCCTGAGCCTGCTCCCGGGGCTGCGCCTGGGCCCGCGCCCGGTCGTCGGCGAGGTCCTCCTGGCCCGCGTTGGCCTCGAAGCCCGCCTTCATGCGGTCCACCCGCGCGGCCACCTGCACCGACGCCCGGTCCCGCTCCTTGCGCAGGACGACGAAGCTGATCGGGGCCGAGATCAACAGGGCGAGCGTGGCGATCCACAGCCCGTTGGAGCTGCCGAGGCCGCGCGGGGCGATACCGGAGTAGACGAGGCCCCAGACGACCACGAGGCAGCCCACGAAGATCCCGAGGCGCATCAGTGTGTAGCGGAGCATCTCAATCCACTCTTCCGTTCCGAAGGTTCCCAAAGGGGCACCGTCCAGTGAAGCACGCCGGGCGCCGGACCACGCAGGGGGGTGCCAAGGACCGGTAAAGCCTCAGGCCAGTGGCAGGAGCATGATCACGTCGTCCCGGTCGTCGCCCGGCTCCACCCGGATGGCGCCGGGCACCCGCCCGACCTCCTTGTAGCCGCAGGAGGCGTAGAACCGCTCCAGGCCGAGCCCGCCCCGGCAGGTGAGCCGGATCGCGTCGATGCCCGGGAAGCCGCGGGCCGCGTCCGCGGCGGCCTCCAGCAGGTCCCGTCCGTAGCCCCGGCCCTGGTGGCGCGGGTGCACCATCATCGTGTAGAGCCAGAGCCAGTGCGTCATCAGCGGGTGGGTGTTGAAGGTCAGGAAGACGGTGGCGGCGACCCGCCCCTCCTCGTCGTGGCCGACCAGGAGCCGGGAGCGGCCCTCCGCCAGCGCCACGAAATGCCGCACCACCTCCGGGCGTATCTCCTCCCGCCTCGCGGGCGGCACGAAGCCGACCGCTCCGCCGGCGTTCGTGACATCGGCCCACAGGTCGAGGATGCCGTCGCGCAGAGCGGCGTCGATGGCGGGATCAAGAGTGAAAGTAAGGGGCATTGAGCGATAGTATCTATTACATCAGGATGCGCGCAGCCACTTTCAGGTCGGAGACCAGCCCCCGGTACGCGGCCTCCCGGTCGTCCGCGCGCAGCACCGACGAGGGGTGCACGGTCGGCACCAGCCGCTCCCGGCGCCCGTGGATCTCCTCCTCCAGCACCGTCCCGCGCACCTCGGTCACCCGGAACGACGAGCCCAGCAGCGCCTTGCCGGCCGTCGCGCCCAGGACCACGATCAGCTCGGGCTCCACGAGCCCGAGCTCGGCCGCCAGCCAGGGCGCGCACGCCGCCGTCTCGCGCAGGCTCGGCGCCTTGTGGATACGGCGCTTGCCGGGCCCGGACCGGGTGAACTTGAAGTGCTTGACCGCATTGGTGACATACGTCTCGCCCGGGTCGATGCCCGCCTCGGCCAGCGCCCGGTCCAGCAGCTTCCCGGCGGGCCCGACGAACGGCCGGCCCCGCCGGTCCTCCTGGTCCCCGGGCTGCTCGCCGACGAGCATGACCCGGGCGCCGGTGCCCCCGGCGCCGAACACGGTCTGCGTGGCGTCCCGGTGCAGCGGGCAGCCCCGGCAGCCCGCGGCCGCCTCGCGCAGGGCGGCCAGGTCGGCGTGCTCAGGGACGAAGGGCGCGGCGGTGTAGGCGTCCTCGGGCGCCTTCGCGGTGGCCATGCCGGGCGGGTACCCGCCCGGCCGGCGACGTCACGGAGTGCGCGGAACGCGCGGGCTCACACCCGCATCGGCTGCGGCGACTCGCGGCGCGCCGGGTTCGGGCCCTCGTACTCCCGGATGATCTCGTAGCGCGTGTTGCGCTCCACCGGGCGGAAGCCGGCGTCGCGGATCAGTTCCAGCAGGTCCTCGCGGGTCAGCTTGTTCGGGGTACCGAAGTTGTCCGCGTCGTGCGTGATCTTGTACTCGACCACCGAGCCGTCCATGTCGTCCGCGCCGTGCTGGAGGGCGAGCTGCGCGGTCTGCACGCCGTGCATCACCCAGAACACCTTGACGTGCGGGACGTTGTCGAAGAGCAGCCGCGAGACGGCGAAGGTCTTCAGCGCCTCCGCGCCCGTCGCCATGGAGGTGCGGGCCTGGAGGCGGTTGCGGACCTTGCCGTCCTGCATGTCGACGAAGTCGTGCTGGTAGCGCAGCGGGATGAAGACCTGGAACCCGCCGGTCTCGTCCTGGAGTTCACGCAGCCGCAGCACGTGGTCCACGCGGTGGCGGGGCTCCTCGATGTGCCCGTAGAGCATGGTGCTCGGGGTCTTCAGGCCCTTCTCGTGCGCCAGCCGGTGGATGCGCGACCAGTCCTCCCAGTGGGTGCGGTGGTCGACGATGTGCTGCCGCACCTCCCAGTCGAAGATCTCCGCGCCGCCACCGGTCAGGGACTCCAGACCGGCGTCGATCAGCTCGTCGAGGATCTCGGAGGCGGACAGTCCGGAGATCGTCTCGAAGTGGTGGATCTCGGTGGCCGTGAACGCCTTCAGCGACACGTCCGGCAGGGCGGCCTTCAACTCGCGCAGGGAACGCGGGTAGTAGCGCCACGGCAGGTTCGGGTGCAGGCCGTTGACGATGTGCAGCTCGGTGAGGTTCTCCGACTCCATCGCCTTGGCCAGCTTCACGGCCTCCTCGATGCGCATCGTGTACGCGTCCTTCTCCCCCGGCTTGCGCTGGAAGGAGCAGTACGCGCAGGACGCGGTGCACACGTTCGTCATGTTGAGGTGCCGGTTGACGTTGAAGTGCACCACGTCGCCGTTCTTGCGAGTGCGCACCTCGTGGGCGAGGCCGCCGAGCCACGCCAGGTCGTCCGACTCGTACAGCGCGATGCCGTCCTCACGGGTCAGGCGGACGCCCGCCCTGACCTTCTCCTCCAGCTCGCGCTTGAGCCCGACGTCCATGCCTCTACCTCTTTCCTGAAGACTGCGACCACCGTACTCCCCCACCCTCCGGGCGGGGGTGCCCCCAAACGGCGCTCCGCGCCTGAAGGATCAGACCTCCTCGGGCAGCTCACCCACCCGGTTCTCCCACTTCGTGGACAGCACGATGGTGGTACGGGTCCGGGAGACGCCCTTCGTCCCGGACAGCCGCCGGATGATGCTCTCCAGTCCGTCGACGTCCGAGGCGCGCACCTTGAGCATGAAGGAGTCGTCGCCGGCGATGAACCAGCAGTCCTCGATCTCGGAGAGGTCCTTCAGCCGCTGCGCCACGTCCTCGTGGTCGGCGGCGTCGGAGAGCGAAATGCCGATCAGGGCGGTGACGCCGAGACCGAGCGAGGCGGCGTCCACGGTGGCGCGGTAGCCGGTGATGACACCGGCCGCCTCCAGCCGGTTGATGCGGTCGGTGACGCTCGGTCCCGACAGGCCGACGAGGCGCCCCAGCTCCGCGTAAGAGGCCCGGCCGTTCTCCCTCAGGGCCTGGATGAGCTGTCTGTCCACCGCGTCCATGCGATCGAAGCCTTCCACTGAAGAGATCCGACGAGAGATCTGAAGAAAGTTCCTGAAGTGTCGAGTGGTACTGGTACTGCTTGAGCGCCGACTGACGCTACGCGGGCCGGGAGCCGCCCAGTTCGCCCTCCCAGCGACGGTAGAGGCGGTGGGGCACGCCCACCGCGTCCAGGGCCCGGCCGGCGACGAAGTCCACGAGGTGCTGGATGTGCGTCGCCCCGGCGTAGAAGGCGGGCGAGGCGGGCAGGACGGTGGCGCCCGCGTCGTCCAGTGCCACCAGGTGCCGCAGCGTCTGGCCGTTCAGCGGGGTCTCCCGTACGGCCACGACCAGCGGCCTGCCCTCCTTGAGCGTCACGCTCGCCGCCCGTTGCAGCAGATCCTTCGACAGCCCGAGGGCGACGCCCGCCACACAGGCCGTCGAGGCGGGCACGATCAGCATGCCCTGCGCCGGGTACGACCCCGAGGACGGACCGGCCGCCAGGTCACCGGCGCTCCAGTGCCGCACCCCGGTGATGTCCACGTCGAACGTGCCGGGCTTGCCGTCGGCGCCGAGAGACAGCCATTCCCGCAGGTCGTCCCGCCAGTGGGCGTCCCGGAAGGAGATGCCGGTCTCATCGAGCAGGGTGAGCCGCGAGGCCCGGCTGACCACCAGGTCGACGCTCTGTCCGGCGTCGAGCAGCGCACGCAGCACGGCGGCCGCATACGGCGTGCCGGACGCTCCGGACACCCCCACGATCCAAGGCGCGCGCCGCGTTTCTCCTGGCTTCATGTGTCGAGCCTATCCGTCGGTGCTCATGATCCAAACAGCGAGGATCAGACCGTGAGACCGCGCACCAGCAGATCGAGCAGCGCGCACACGAAAAGGGCGATACCGATGAACCCGTTGACGCTGAAGAACGCCCGGTTGAGGCGGGACAGGTCGTGCGGGCGGACGATCGTGTGCTCGTAGACGAAGGCGCCGGCGACGACGGCCAGGCCCAGCCAGAAGAAGGCGCCGGCGCCGGTGGCGACCGCGTACCAGACGAACAGCGCGGTGGTGACGAAGTGGCAGGCCCGCGCTCCCCAGATGGCGGCGGGGATGCCGAAACGGGCCGGCACCGACTTCACACCGATCTCGCGGTCGGTCTCCACGTCCTGGCAGGCGTAGATGAGGTCGAAGCCGCCGATCCAGATGCCGACGGCCAGGCCCAGGATCACCGCCTCCCAGGACCAGCTGCCGGAGATCGCCAGCCAGCCGCCGATCGGGCCCATCGCCTGGGCCAGGCCCAGGATGGCCTGCGGGAAGTTCGTGAACCGCTTGCCGTAGGGGTAGACCACCATCGGGACCACCGCGATGGGCGCGAGGGCCAGGCAGAGCGGGTTGAGCAGGGCCGCGGCCGCCAGGAACACGACGAGCGCGATGAGCGCGCCCGTCCAGGCGTGCCGCACCGACATCGCGCCGGTCACCAGCTCGCGCCGCGCGGTGCGCGGGTTACGGGCGTCGATCTCCCGGTCGATGATCCGGTTGACCGCCATCGCGAACGTGCGCAGCCCCACCATCGCCACGGTGACGAGCAGCAGCCTGCCCCAGTGGATCGTCCTGTCCCACTCGTACATCGCGGTCAGGGAGGCGATGTAGGCGAAGGGCAGCGCGAAGATCGAGTGCTCGATCATCACCAGGCGCAGAAAGGCCTTGGTGCGTCCCGGCTGCGGGATCGCGGCAGACGCCGAGCTCACAGGCCGTACTCCTTCCAACGGCGGTCCACCAGGGCGGCCGTATCCGGGTCCGAGAGGACCATCTCCGGCCACCCGCCGTCCCGCGTGTAGCCCTCCTCGGGCAGCTTCTTCGTCGCGTCGATGCCTGCCTTGCCGCCCCAGAACTGCTGGTAGGAGGCGTGGTCGAGGTGGTCGACGGGGCCTTCCACGACCGTGAGGTCGCGGGCGTAGTCCGTGTTGCCCAGGGCCCGCCAGGCGACCTCGTGCAGATCGTGCACGTCGCAGTCGGCGTCGACGACCACGATCAGCTTGGTCAGCGACATCATGTGTGCCCCCCAGATGGCGTGCATCACCTTCTGGGCGTGCTTGGGGTACTTCTTGTCGATCGAGACGATCGCGCAGTTGTGGAAGCCGCCCGCCTCGGGCAGGTGGTAGTCCACGATGTCCGGGACGATGATCTTCAGCAGGGGCAGGAAGAAGCGCTCGGTGGCACGGCCGAGCGGCCCGTCCTCCGTCGGGGGGCGGCCCACGACGATCGACTGGAGCAGGGGCCGCTTGCGCATCGTCATGCAGTCGATGGTCAGCGCCGGGAAGGGCTCCTGCGGGGTGTAGAAGCCGGTGTGGTCGCCGAACGGCCCCTCGGGCAGCATCTCGCCGGGTTCCAGCCAGCCCTCCAGGACGACCTCGGCGTTCGCCGGGACCTGGAGCGGGACGGTCTTGCAGTCGACCATCTCGATCCGCCTGCCCGCGATGAACCCGGCGAACAGGTACTCGTCGATGTCGCCGGGCAGGGGGGCGGTCGAGGCGTACGTCACGGCCGGGGGGCAGCCGAAGGCGATCGCCACCGGCAGCCGCTCCCCGCGCCGGGCGGCGACCTGGTAGTGGTTGCGGCTGTCCTTGTGGATCTGCCAGTGCATGCCGATGGTGCGCTTGTCGTGGCGCTGGAGGCGGTACAGGCCGAGGTTGCGGACGCCGCTCTCCGGGTCCTTGGTGTGGGTGAGTCCCAGGTTGAAGAAGGAGCCGCCGTCCTGGGGCCAGGTGAAGAGGGCCGGCAGGGCGTCGAGGTCGACGTCGTCGCCGTGCAGGACGACCTCCTGCACGGGCGCGCTGTCGGACTTCACCTTCTTCGGCGGTACGTGCGTCATCGCGCCGAGCTTGCCGAACGCCTCGCGCACGCCCACGAAGCCGTGCGGCAGCTCGGGCCGCAGCAGCCCGCTGATCTTGTCGGAGATCTCGGCGTACGACTTCAGGCCGAGGGCCTTCAGCAGCCGCCGGTCGGTCCCGAAGACGTTCATGGCCAGGGGCATGGCGGAGCCGCGCACGTTCTCGAAGAGCAGCGCGGGGCCGCCCGACTTCTGCACCCGGTCGACGATCTCACCGACTTCCAGATACGGGTCGACCTCGGCCTTGATGCGCTTGAGGTCGCCCTCGCGCTCCAGCGCCCTGAGCAGGGAACGAAGATCGTCGTACGCCATGGGGTCCAGTATCCCCGAGCGGCTACCCTGGCCCCGTCACGGGGCCGGTGCAGGGCCCCTCCACCGCTTTCCAGGGGGCTTCTCGACATGCTCAGGGTGCTGCTGTACTACATCGTGCCGCTGGCACTGATGATCTACGCGTTCATCGACTGCCTGAACACGCCCGAGGACGAGGCCAAGCACCTTCCCAAGGTCGCCTGGGTCTTCATCATCCTGCTCTTCCCGATCGTCGGCTCGATCGTCTGGCTCGCCGCGGGCAGGGACCGGCGCCCCCCGGCGAACGGCCGCACGCCCTCGGAGTGGCACCGCAACCAGCGGCTCGAGTACGTCGCCCCGGACGACAACCCCGCGTTCCTGAAGTCCCTCGCCGAGGAGAACAAGAAGGACGAGGACCTGCTGAAGAACTGGGAGGCCGATCTGCGCCGCCGCGAGGAGGAACTGCGCCGCAAGGAGAACGGCGAGAAGCCGAAGAGTAACTGAGGCGCCGCCGAGGCGACGGGCCGCCCCTGTTCGCCAACTCTCCACATCCGTCACACAGTTGACGGTCATTACCGGCTTGCACCCAGGACACGGTACGGAGTTGATGGTCTCCACTCAGTGACCGGGACGGCCGCGCGCAGGGTTACGACGGCGGTGCGGGCGCGGCTCTCTAGCGCAGCCGGGACGACGACAGGATCGACAGCAGGTGGGCCGGGACCATCACCCAGGTGATGGCGGCGAGGGCGATCAGCGCCCAGCGGGTGACGTCGGTACCGCCGGTGACGGTGTCGCCGATGGCCGCGGCCAGCAGGAGCAGGGACGCCTCGATGCCGTTGGTCACCCGGTGGATCTTGAACGCGGCGGCCAGCCGGCGCACGGTGGCCACGCCCTGCGAGCGCGGCCGGGTCGACTCGTCGTCGGCGACGGCCAGCCCGCGCCGGGCCCGGGCCACGTCGACCAGGTCGGTGGAGGCCTTCAGCAGGACCACGCCGAGGGCGGTCGCCAGGCCCAGCGACACCCAGCCGCCGAAGCCGGACCGGGCCGCGTGGAAGCCGGCGCCCACCATCAGGGCGGCGTCCGCGAGGTAGGCGCCGAGCCGGTCGACGTAGATGCCGGCCGCGCTGTTCTGGCCCTTCCAGCGGGCGACCTCGCCGTCCACGCAGTCGAAGAGGAGGAACAGCTGCATCAGCACGACGGCCAGGACGGCTCCGGTCAGGCCCGGGATCAGCAGCGCGGCGCCGGAGGCGATCCCGCACGCCACCATGGTCCAGGTCAGCTGGTCCGGGGTGACCGGGGTGCGCACCAGGTGCCGGGTGAACCGCAGCGAGATCCTCCGCATGTAGAGGCGGCCCGCCCAGTGCTCGCCGTTGCGGCTCGCCAGTTTCGCCTGCGGCTGGCAGACCTCCCGCAGCTCCTCCAGAACCGGAGCAGCGACCATGACCGTTTCCTCCCACCCATCGGGGCCAACTGCCGCGCGTGCGGCGATGATCGAGTCAGGGTACAGAGTGCGGCGCACGCGGTTCGCGGGGGCGGGCGCCGGCCGTTGCCGTGCGGCGCGCGCGTCAGCACAGTGTGGGCATGGATCAGGAACAGGCACGCTCATGGCTCGCCACCGCCCTCACCGAGGCCCGCGCCGGGCTGGCGGAAGGGGGCATCCCCATCGGAGCCGCGCTCTACGGAGCCGACGGCACCCTGCTCGGCCGCGGCCGCAACCGCCGCGTCCAGGACGACGATCCCTCGACGCACGCGGAGACGGCCGCGTTCCGCGCCGCGGGACGGCAGCGCTCGTACCGCGGTACGACGATGGTGACGACCCTCTCGCCCTGCTGGTACTGCAGTGGCCTGGTCCGTCAGTTCGGCATCTCGCGGGTGGTGATCGGTGAGGCGGCCACGTTCCGGGGCGGGCACGACTGGCTCGCGGAGCACGGTGTGGAGATCGTGGTCCTGGACGACGCGGAGTGCGTCGCGCTGATGCGGGACTTCACCGGGAAGCATCCGGATCTGTGGAACGAGGACATTGGCGAGTAACCACTTCGATCAGGCGTTCGAAGCGGGCTCTCCAGCGCGGCTCCGACTCCGTCTCGCCCTGGAACTCGTGGGTGAAGCGGAGCACGGAGCCGTCCGCGCCGTCGCGCTCCAGGTGGAAGCGGATGCGGCCGCCGCCCTCCACGGTGTACTCGGCGACCCGGTCCACGTCCCACGCGGTGATCCGCCCGCTGCCGAGGCCGCGCAGGCTCACCGCGCCGCCGAGCCGGGGTTCCAGCTCGTCGACGCCGGTGAACCAGCGCGCGAGGCCCTCCGGTGTGGTCAGCTCCGGCCAGACCTGCTCCATGGGCCTGGGGAGCCGCACCAGGAAGGTGAGGAGGTGTGTGTTCCCGTGGATCCGGCTGGTGCCCTGTTCGATGG
Organism: Streptomyces sp. NPDC093064; assembly: GCF_044754605.1. Classification (NCBI taxonomy): domain Bacteria; kingdom Bacillati; phylum Actinomycetota; class Actinomycetes; order Kitasatosporales; family Streptomycetaceae; genus Streptomyces; species Streptomyces sp. NPDC093064. The sequence goes on along the minus strand of NZ_JBIVPK010000013.1, from coordinate 73,252 downwards.
AACCGGTCATGACACCAGTGTCACCGAGGGGCCGGTCAGACGCCCGAGTACGAGTGCTTGCCGCTGACGAAGATGTTCACGCCGTAGTAGTTGAAGAGCCAGCAGCCGAACGCGATCAGCGCGATGTAGGCGGCCTTGCGGCCCTTCCAGCCGGCCGTGGAGCGGGCGTGCAGGTAGCAGGCGTAGGCGACCCAGGTGATGAAGGACCAGGTCTCCTTGGGGTCCCAGCCCCAGTAGCGGCCCCAGGCGGACTCGGCCCAGATGGCACCCGCGATGATCGTGAACGTCCACAGCGGGAAGACGGCGGCGTTGATGCGGTAGGAGAACTTGTCCAGGGACGCCGAGGCCGGCAGCCGCTCCAGGACGGAGGTCGCGAAGCGGCCGGGCTTCCCGCCGGAGGCGAGCTTGTTCTCGTAGGAGTCCTTGAACAGGTACAGCAGGGTGCCGACCGCGCCGACGTAGAAGACCGCGCCGCAGAAGATCGCGGTGGAGACGTGGATGTACAGCCAGTACGAGTGCAGGGCCGGGACCAGCTGGTCGCTCGCCGTGTAGAGCACGGTGACCGCGAGGCCGAGGTCGAGCAGGACGGTGGTGGTCAGGAACAGGCCGAGCCAGCGCACGTTCTTCTTCAGCGCGAGCAGCAGCAGGTAGACGCCGACCGCGACCGTGGAGAAGGTGATGTTGAACTCGTACATGTTGCCCCATGGCGCCCGCTGCACGGAGGCCGCGCGGGCGATCACGCCGCCCAGGGCGAGGAGGAAGCCGAGGACGCTGAGGGACACCGCGATCCGGCCGTACAGGTCGCCCTTCTCGTCACCGCCGTGCGCGCCGGGCCCGTCGGGCACGTCGCGGGCGCCGGCGGCGGACCGTACGACGACCTTGGGGCGCTCCAGTACGGCGGTGCCCCCGGCGGACTTCACCGTCACGGCCGGGCCTTGCGCCTTGGCCGCGCCGTCCTTGGCGGTCAGCGCGGCGGCCGTACGGGCCACCTTGCTGCGGCTGCCGAAGAGCCATTCGGTGATGTACGCGAAGAAGGCCAGGGTGTAGACGGCCATCGCGGAGTAGATCAGCGTGTTGCTGATATTGGCCAGGTTCTCGTTGGACGCCGTGGCTAGCTCGGTCGCGGCGGCGAGAGTCATTTCTCCTCAGCCCCTTCGGCGGGTACGGGGGTGCCGGTGTCCGGCTCCCGGTCAGGGTCGGCGTCGGCCTGAGCGGGCGCCTTGTCGTGGACGAGGGCGGCCAGGTCGCCGAGCTCCTCGGGGAGTTTCGCGGACTCGCTGCGGCCCAGGCCCGCCATCTCGACGACGGTCACGCCGTCGGCACCCCGCACGGCGCGCACCCAGACGCGGCGGCGCTGGATGAACAGGGAGCCGGCCAGTCCGGCGATGGCGGCGAGCGCGCCGGTGAGCGCCCAGCCGGTGCCGGGCTGCTGCACGATCTGGAAGCCGGCCCACTCCTTGATGCCCTTGTCGAAGGTGATGGAGCCGGCGCCGTTCGGCAGCGTCATGGTCTCGCCGGGCAGCAGCCGGGCGGCGACGATCCTGCCCTTGGCGTCCTTGAACTGCTTGAGGTTCGGGTTCTTGGTGTCGAGCTGGTAGACGTTCTGCGGGACGCCCGCGTCGACGCCCAGGTCGCCGTGGTAGCCGGTCAGCGCGAGGACGGGGAAGTCCAGCGCCGGGAACTGGGAGAACATCGTGCCCTTGCCGGCACCGGCAAAGGTCGGCACGAAGAACGCGGAGAAGCCGAGCTGCTCGGACTTGCCCTGAGCGTTCTTGTAGCCGTCGAGCACCTTGATCGCGCCCTGCGAGGTGACGTTGGCGTCGACCGGCAGCAGCGGCACGGCCTGGTGGTAGACCACCTCGCCCTTGCCGTTCCGGACGGTGACGGTGGGGGCGTAGCCGTGGCTGACGAGGTAGACCCGGGCGTCGTCGACGCTCAGCGGGTGGTTGGGCGAGACGCTGGCCTTCTGCTCCTTGCCGTGGGCGCCCACGCTGTAGGTGATGTCCGCCCGGTACACGCGCGGCGTGCCCTTCTGCGGGCCGGTGCGCTCGTAGGTGCCGGTGAACTTCTTCAGGTTGAAGCTGAAGGGCACCAGGTCGTCGTCGTTGAAGAGGTTGCCGGACTTGAAGTCGTCGTACTGGGTGAGGGTGTTGGCGAAGCCGTCGCCCTCGACGATCAGCTTGTTGCCCTCGGTCTTGAACAACTGGCCGCAGGCGAAGGCGATCAGCATCACGATCAGCGCGATGTGGAAGACGAGGTTGCCGGCCTCGCGCAGGTAGCCCTTCTCGGCGGCGACGGCGTCACCCTCGGCCAGGGCGCGGAAGCGGCGCCGCTTGAGGATCCCCAGCGCGGTCTCGCGGACCTCCTCGGGGGCGGCGGCGGTGCGCCAGGTGGTGTACGCGGGCAGCCGGTCCAGCCGCTTGGGGGCGCCCGGCGGCCGACCGCGCAACTGGCCCACGAACTGCCAGGTGCGCGGCACGATGCAGCCGATGAGGGAGACGAACAGCAGGATGTAGATCGCGGAGAACCACACCGAGCTGTAGACGTGGAACAGGCCGAGCCTGTCGTAGACGGGCGCGAGCGTCGTGTGCGCCTGCCTGAAGGCTTCGACCTTCAGCGCGTCGGTGCCGCTCTGCGGGATCAGCGAGCCGGGGACGGCGCCGAGGGAGAGCAGGAACAGCAGCATCAGCGCGACGCGCATGGAGGTGAGCTGCCGCCAGAACCAGCGGGCCCAGCCGACGGTCTCCCGCCAGGTCCAGGCGAGCCGGCCGGCCAGTCCGGGCGCCCGGTTGCCGCCGAAGGAACCGGGGACGGACGTCTCCGTGGGGGCGGTGGACAGCTGGGACCCGGCGGCGCCGAGGTCCTCGTCACCGGGCGGCACCACCACCGGGGTCTCGTCGTCCGTCGTGCTGGTTGGCGTCTTGCTCATGGATCAGATCCCCACAGTGAAGCCGGTGGACCACGTCTGCATCTCCTGCACCAGCCGGTCCCAGGCGCCGGTCAGCAGCAGCACGCCGGTCACGATCATCATCGTGCCGCCGACGCGCATCACCCAGACATAGTGGCGCTTGACCCAGCCGAAGGCTCCCAGCGCCTTGCGGAAGGCGATCGCGGTGAGCACGAACGGGATGCCGAGGCCGGCGCAGTAGGCGACGGTCAGCAGGGCGCCGCGCCCGGCGCTGGCCTGGGTGGAGGAGAGCGCCACCACGGAGGCGAGGGTCGGGCCGATGCACGGGGTCCAGCCGACTCCGAACAAGGCCCCGAGGACGGGTGCGCCCACCAGGCCGGTGCTGGGGCGCGTGTGGAAGCGGAACTCACGCTGGGTCAGCCAGGGCATCAGGCCCATGAAGAAGACGCCCATGAGGATCATGAGCACGCCCAGCACCTTGGACAGGGTGCCCTTGTAGTCCTGGAGGGTCTGCCCGAAGAACCCGAACAGTGCCCCGCCGGAGACGAAGACCACGGTGAAGCCGAGGACGAAGAGGGCGGCGCCGGCGGTCATCCGTCCGCGCCGGGCCTCGGCCAGGTCCGTTCCGGTGACCCCGGTCACATAGGAGAGGTAGCCGGGGACGAGCGGCAGGACGCAGGGGGAGAAGAACGAGACGAGCCCGCCGAGTACGGCGACGGGCAGCGCGAGCAACAGGGCTCCGCTGAACACCGTCTGATTGGGATCAGTGGCTGCGGCCAGTAGCACGACGGCTCACTTCTCCGCGACGACCGGGTCGAGCATCTTGCGCAGCTTGTCCTCGCTGAGCGCCTGGAGGGCGCGCGCGGCGATCTTCCCGTCCCGGTCGACGATGATCGTGGTGGGGATCATCTGCGGGTTCAGGGTGCCCTTCTGGAAGCGGAGCATGAGCTTGCCGGTCGGGTCGTACAGGCTCGGGTACGACACGTCGAACTGCTTCTCGAACGCGAGGGCCGGCTGGGTGCTGGTGTCGCGCGTGTTGATGCCGACGAACTGCACGCCCTTGCCGGCGGTGTCCTTGGCCACCTTCGCCAGGTTGGGCGCCTCGGCGCGGCACGGCGAGCACCAGGAGCCCCAGACGTTCAGGACGACGACCTTGCCCTTGTAGGAGCTCATGTCGAGCTGCTTGCCCTCGAGGGTCTTGCCGGACAGGTCGGGGGCGGGCTTGCGGTCGCCCTTCGGCACGGTCGCGATGCCGTCGGCGCCGGTGATGAAGTTGGTGTTGCCCGAGCCGCCGGAGGTGCCGCCGGAGCCGCAGGCGGACAGGGCGAGTGCCAGAGCGGCGCCCCCGGCGGCGAGCAGGGCGGCGCGGCCACGGACACGGCTCGAACGCGTGCGGTGCGGACGGGGCGTGCGGTTCGCCCGGTTCGAGCACTGGGGGGCACGACTGACGGCACTCATGTGAAAAGTTTCGCATGCCCCTTCCGGGGATCTTGCGCACCCCCCTCACGGCCGGAAAAGCGCATTTCAGGCCGCCTTCGAGGGGTCCTCCGTGCTCGGCGTACCGGTGCTGCCGGGATCCCCGAGGAACCCCTTCCAGCCACCGGCCGGCCGCTGCCCGACGTCGAGGGTGCGCAGCCTGGCCAGCACCTCCGGCTTCTGCACGTCCATCCAGTCGACGAACTGCCGGAAGGAGACCATGCGCACGTCGGCACCCTTCTCCTTCTCCCGCGCGATGTGCTTGAAGGCCTCCTCGACGGAGTCCATGTAGATGCCGCCGTTCCACTGTTCGAAGTGGTTGCCTATGAAGTATGGCGCCCGGTTTGTCTCGTATGCCCGCCTGAAGCCCTGGATGTAGGCCTGCGCGGACTGCTGGCGCCAGCCCGGGTGGTTGTGGGCGGGAGCGTTGGTGGAGTTGACGGACTGGTTCGCGAGCATGTTGTAGTCCATCGAGAGGACCTCGAACCCGCGGCCGGGGAAGGGTATCTGCTGCAACGGCAGGTCCCAGATGCCCAGCCGCTTGTCCGGCCACACCTGGCGGCCACCGGGCGAGGAGGCGTCGTAGCGCCAGCCGAGCTCGCGGGCGGTGGGCAGCAACTGGTTCTGGCCGAGCAGGCAGGGGGTGCGGCCGCCGACGAGTTCCTTGTCGTAGTCGAAGGGCAGGGCGGGCAGATCGGTCCAGCCGGTGTTGGTCCGCCACTCCTTCACGAACGCCTTGGCCTGGTCGATCTCGCTGCGCCACTGCTTGGGCGTCCAGCCCCCGACCGAGCCGTGGCCGGAGCAGAAGTGGCCGTTGAAGTGGGTGCCGATCTCGTGGCCCTCGAGCCAGGCGCGGCGGACGTTGGTGAGTGTGGCCTTGACGTGGTCGTCGGTCAGATAGCCGATGTCGGAGGCGCCGCGCGGGTTGTTCGGCGGGTCGTACAGGCGCTTCTTCGACTCCGGCAGCAGATAGAGCCCGGAGAGGAAGAAGGTCATGTGCGCCTCGTGCTGCCTGGCCAGGTCCAGGAAGCGCGGGAACAGTCCGTTGCCGACCTCGCCGGCCCCGTCCCAGGAGAAGACGACGAACTGCGGCGGGGTCTCGCCCGGCTCCAGCGGGACCGGCGCGGCCGGCTGGTGCGGCTGCTTGCCGGTGAACGAGGTCGAGCCGTCGCCGATGAGGCGCGCGGGAGGTGTCGTACGCGCACGCGCGCTGGGCGTGCGCGCGCCGGGGGAAGCACCGGTGCGGCCCGGGTCCGAGGACTTGACGCTGCCGCAGCCCGTGAGCCCGACGGCGGCCGCGGCCCCCGCGCCGAGGCCGAGTAGTCCCCTTCGGGAGAAGGTGCGCATGAGATCCCCGATTCGTCACTGCCGCTGGTGGTCACTCACTCAGAGGCGGCGACGAACGCGGGGGTTCCGCGAGCCGATATGAATCTCACAACAAACGCATAGGAAGAGTGCGGCACGGGCGAGACCTCGCGGTTCCGCCCGTGCCCTTCCCGTCCTGACGCGTCGTTCTCTACGCGCCGAACGCCTTGCCCTGCCCCTTCACCGGCTTGGCGCCCGCGAGGAGATGGGCCGGCACCAGGTCGCGGGCCGGCTCGGTGTAGCCGACGGAGACGATGCGGTCGCCCCGGTAGGTGAACGTCGTCAGCGAGGCGAGCGTGCACTGCCGCTTGCGCGGGTCGTGCCACAGCCGCCGCCGCTCGACGTAGGAGCGCACGATCCAGATCGGCAGCTGGTGGCTGACGAGCACCGCCTCGTGTCCGCGCGCCTTGTCCTTCGCCGCGTTCAGCGCGCCCATCATGCGCACCACTTGGTCGATGTACGGCTCGCCCCAGGACGGCTTGAACGGGTTGACCACGTGCTTCCAGTTGGCGGGCCGGCGCAGCGCGCCGTCGCCCACGCCGAAGGTCTTGCCCTGGAAGATGTTGGCCGCCTCGATCAGCCGCTCGTCGGTGGCGAGGTCGAGTCCGTGCGCCTTCGCTATCGGCGTCGCCGTCTCCTGCGCCCGCTCCAGCGGGGAGGCGACGACGTAGGTGATGTCGCGGGGGGCGAGGTGCTCGGCGACCCGCTCGGCCATCTTCCGCCCGAGCTCGGACAGGTGGTAGCCGGGCAGCCGTCCGTACAGGATCCCGTCCGGGTTCTCGACCTCGCCGTGCCGCATGAGGTGGACGACGGTGATGTCGTCCCGGCCGTTCTTCTCGGGGGCGTCGCTCATGCCGTCGCCTCCGCCGCCGCACGGGCCGCCGCCGGAAGGGCGTCGGCGATCCGCTGGAGTGCCGTCTCGTCGTGCGCGGTGGAGACGAACCAGGACTCGAAGGACGAGGGCGGCAGGTAGACGCCGTTCGCCAGCATCGCGTGGAAGAACGCGGTGAAGCGGTACGACTCCTGCGCCTTGGCGTCCTCGTAGTCGCGCACCGGGCGGTCCGTGAAGAACACGGAGAACATGTTGGAGGCGTTCTGCAGGGTGTGCGCCACGCCCTCCTTGGTCAGCGCCTCGGAGACCATGGCCTGGATCTGCTGCGAGACGGAGTCGACCTTGGTGTACGCCGCGTCGTCGAGCAGGCGCAGCTGGGCGAGCCCGGCGGCGGTGGCGACGGGGTTCCCGGAGAGGGTGCCGGCCTGGTAGACGGGCCCGGCAGGGGCGAGGTGCGCCATGACGTCGGCGCGCCCGCCGAACGCGGCGGCCGGGAATCCGCCGCCCATCACCTTCCCGAAGGTCATCAGGTCGGGCTCGACCCCGTCGACGCCGTACCACCCGGCCCGGCTGGTGCGGAAGCCCGTCATGACCTCGTCGGAGATGTACAGGGCGCCGTTCTCGCCGCAGAGGTCCTTGAGTCCCTGGTTGAACCCGGGCAGCGGCGGCACCACGCCCATGTTGCCCGGCGAGGCCTCGGTGATCACACAGGCGATCTCGCCCGGGTGCGCGGCGAAGGCGGCGCGCACGGCGTCGAGGTCGTTGTACGGCAGCACGATCGTGTCGCCGGCCTGGGCGCCGGTGACGCCGGGGGTGTCGGGCAGGGCGAAGGTGGCGACCCCCGACCCGGCCGCGGCGAGGAGGGAGTCGACGTGCCCGTGGTAGCACCCGGCGAACTTGATCACCTTGGACCGCCGGGTGAACCCGCGGGCGAGCCGGATCGCGGACATGGTGGCCTCGGTCCCGCTGGAGACCAGCCGCACCCGCTCCAGCGGGCCGACCCGGTTCACCATCTCCTCGGCGAGCGCGACCTCACCCTCACCGGGCGTCCCGAAGGACGTGCCGTACGCGACCGCCTCCTGCACGGCGGCGATCACCTCGGGGTGCGCGTGCCCGAGGATCATCGGACCCCAGGAGCACACGAGGTCGACGTACTCCCGCCCGTCGGCGTCCTTCAGGTACGGACCGCTGCCGGAGACCATGAACCGGGGCGTGCCGCCCACGGCGCGGAAGGCGCGCACCGGCGAGTTCACGCCGCCGGGCGTGACGGCCGCCGCACGGTCGAACAGCGCCTGCGAGACAGGGGCTTCGTAGGGATATGGCAGTTCGCTCATGACCTGCGACTTCTCCGACTTCTCGGGGGTTCTCCGAATACGGTGGGCAGTGACCTGTTCAGGGTAGGCCAGCGACGGCGGCGGACCGGGGGCGGAGCGGCCCGCTCCGGCCGGATTCGGGTGCGACGAGCGGCGGATTCGAGGATTCGGAGCGGTCCATCTGCGAAACTGGGCTCCGCGTACGTATGGACAAGCGAAGGGTCGTGTCGGGGACCGCCCGGATCCCGCGGGCAGAAGTTTTGGCGCACGTTTCGGCGGGCGGCCGCGGGGGAGGTCACTGAGACGATGATCGGGTTGCGCGGCGGGGGCCACGCGTCCTAGAAAAGCAGTCGGGTGGAGATATGCATCGCGGTGGCGGACTGGGCGAGGGGACTGACGGTCTGGGTCCTCGACGTGCCCGGCGGGGAAGGCACCGGCGCGACGCTGAGGAAGAGAGCGAAGCACGCCAGGCACGGAATGTACCGAGTGAGTCCGAGCGGACGGACCGGCGAGGCGACGGCCGGGCCGAGCTGCTGGGAGCAGGGAGCGGGAAGGGTGGTCGGGTGGGGGTGACGTACAAGTATTTCGGCGCGCCCGACGGCGCGACGGCGGCCCGCGTCCCGATCTCGATGCGCCCCGAGGAACTCGGCGGCGACGAGCTCGGCATGGGCGGCATGTTCACCAAGATCAAGCCGGAGACGATGGCCGCCATGGTGCTGACCGGCATCGAGGGCGTGCCCCTGCACAAGGTGCCGCCGCTCGAGCTGGTCGTCCTGCACCCCGACTACGCGGTCGTGAAACTCCCGACGACCGCGGTCGACCCCCTGCGCGACATCGGCGAGGAAGCGGTCGGCGCGGCCGCCTTCATCTGGTCCACGGTCCCGGACCGCGGCGGCCCGCGGGACGCGTTCAACGTGTACCAGCTGCTGCACGAGTGGCAGGACTTCTCGCACCGGCTGCACGAGGCGGGGCATCAGCCGTATTGCCTGGTGTGGCCCTGAGCCGGGATTTCGCAGGGTGGGGCGGTCCTTTCGGGTCCCGTCCCCTGCAACACCGGCCGGGAGAGGCCGCCAGGGCACATCGAGGGCACACTGGTTGAGGAGCTGCGCGGCCGGCTGAACGCCGGGCACCAGCGCAACCGGCCCGCCCTGCGGATCTCCGGCCCTGAGCACAAGCCGAAGGCTGGGCGGCCTTCGCACCCCCCTCGTCTCCCCGAGCCGCATCCCGTGGCAACGTCGTCGCACAGGGCGGACAGTGGGATCGGGGGCATCAGGGAAACGAGTTGATCATGGATCGTTACCCGCCCATTGCCGACCACGGCCTCGTCGGCGACCTGCAAACCGCTGCTCTGGTCTCGTCCCAGGGGGTCGTCGACTGGTTCGCGGCTCCCCGGTTCGACTCGCCCACTGTCTTCGCTGCCCTACTCGACCACGACCGCGGCGGCTACTTCCTGTTCGCACCGGAGAGCCGGAACACCATGTGCAAGCAGCTCTACTACCCCGACACCGCAGTCCTGGTCACGCGGTTCATGTCGCCGGACGGGGTCGGCGAAGTTTTCGACTGCATGCCACCGGATCGCACCGGCACCCCCACTGACCGGCATGTGCTGATACGCGGCGTACGGGCGGTGCGCGGAACGGTGCACTTCACTTTGGAGTGCCGTCCGCGCTTCGACTACGGCCGGGCCACCCACGAGCTCGACGTGCAGGGCCATACCGCCACGTTCCGGCCACCGAACGCCACTGCCTATCTGCAAAGCACCTTCCCCCTGAAGCAGGACGGCACGGACGTGCGGGGTGCGGTGACCTTGAGGTCGGGTGAGGTGGCCGCGGCGGTGTTCACCGTCGGCGGCCCGGATGGCGACCCCCCGCCGCCGGTCACCCCGGGCCGGGCGATGGAGCGGTTCTGGGACGTGGTGGATTTCTGGCAGGACTGGGTGCGCTCCTCCCGGTACCGCGGCCGGTGGCAGGGCGTGGTGCACCGTTCGGCGATCACGCTCAAGTTGCTCACCTACGCACCCACAGGTGCTCCCGTCGCCGCCGCCACCATGGGTCTGCCCGAGCAGATCGGGGGTGAACGCAACTGGGACTACCGCTACACCTGGGTCCGCGACGGCTCCCTGTCCGTGCGTGCCCTGCTCGACCTGGGGTTCGCCGAGGAGGCGGCCCAGTTCACGCGCTGGATGGGCGACCGCCTCCAGGCCCGGGAGGGCGTCGATGGCGAGCCGCTGCACATCATGTACCGAGTCGACGGAGACCCCGAACTGCCGGAAGAGGTTCTCTCGCACTTCGAGGGCTATCGGGGTTCGTATCCCGTGCGAGTGGGGAACGCGGCGGCCGATCAGCTGCAGCTGGACATCTACGGGGAGGCGCTCTATGCCTTGTCGGAGGGGCATGAGGTCACCATGGGAGGCAGCTACCACGGCTGGAAGAACCTCGCGCGGACGCTGGACTGGCTGGCCGATTCCTGGGATCGCCCCGACGAGGGCGTCTGGGAGACCCGTGGCGGGCGCCAGGACTTCACCTTCAGCCGGGTGATGGCGTGGGTGGCCTTCGACCGGGGGCTGCGCCTGGCGAGAGAGTCCAGCCGTCCCGCCGACGCTCCTCGTTGGACCGCGGCGCGCGACGCGATCCTCGAACAGGTGATGGAGCGGGGCTGGAACGAGAAGGAACAGGCCCTCGTCCAGCACTACGGAAGCGATGTCCTCGACGCTTCGCTGCTGCTGGTTCCGCGCGTCGGGTTCCTGGCTCCCAGGACGGTGAGCTGGCTGTCGACCCTGGACGCGATGGAGCGCAGGCTGGTGTCGGACAGCCTCGTCTACCGCTACGACCCTGCGGCCTCCCCGGACGGTCTGCGGGGCTCCGAAGGCACGTTCAGTCTCTGCACCTTCCTCTATGTGGACGCTCTGGCTCGCGCCGGGCGGATTCGTCCGGCGCGCTATGCCTTCGAGAAGATGCAGACCTATGCCAACCACGTCGGCCTGTTCGCTGAGGAGATCGGCCCCAGTGGCGAGCAACTGGGCAACTTCCCGCAGGCTTTCACGCATCTGTCGCTGATTATGGCCGCCACCACGCTGGACGACGCCCTCGACCAGCAGCGCGACTGAGAACCACGGATCCGGGACGCACGGCGAAAGGCGCGCTTGCCGCGTACCCGGGCGGCAGAGTGTGCCACCCGAGGCCGCGCAGGGGTTCAGCCGCCGGTGGCGAAGCCTGGGAAGAGGGTCATGCCGCCGTCCACGTAGAGAGTGGTGCCCACCACGTAGTCCATGAGGTCCGAGGCGAGCCCGACGACCGCGTGCGCGATGTCCTCCGGATCACCGACGCGCCCGTAAGGAATCAGCTCCAACAGGTCCTTCTCGGCATCGGGGGTGTTCCAGGCGCTGCGATTGATGGGAGTCCTGATGGCTCCTGGAGCAACTGCGTTGACCCGAATCCCGCGGGGCGCGAGCTCCTGGGCGAGCGTCGCCATCATCATCTGCACGCCGCCCTTGGAGGCCGCGTAGTTGACGTGGCCGGCCCAAGGGATGAGCTGGTGCACCGAGCTCATGCAGATGATCTTTCCGGCGGCTCGCGACACCTCAGGGACGACCCCCCTTCTCAAAAACTCCTTCGTCGCCTCCCGGGCGCACAGGAACTGCCCGGTGAGGTTGACGTCCAGCACCTTCTGCCACTGGGCCGTCGTCATGTCGGTGAACGAAGCGTCGCGCTGCAGCCCGGCGTTGGCCACAAGGATGTCGATGGTTCCGAACTCCTGAACCATCCGTTCGATCATCGCGACGACCTGGTCCTCCTGGGACACATCGGCCTCGTACGCCATCGCGCGCACTCCGAACCCGGAGATCTCCTCGACCACCCGCTCGGCCTCCTCGCGCCCGGCGACGTAGTTCACCACCACGTCGGCTCCGGCGCGCCCCAGGCCGATGGCCGTCGCCTTTCCGATGCCCGAGTTCGCGCCGGTGACGAGTGCCTTCTGTCCTTTCAGCAGATGCGCGGGAATGACACCCTGAGGGGCTCCCTGGGACACACTCACGCCGGATCTCCTCCTCGACTGGCTGGGACACACTCACGCCGGATCTCCTCCTCGACTGGCTGAACTCACGACCTCGTGTGGCTCGACTCCTGTCGACACCGCACCACCGAAAGCCGAGTCAGAGCTGGACGGGCAGGTGGCGCGGACCGCGAAGCATGGCGCTCTGCCGGTAGGGAGGCGGGTCCTGGACCAGGCGCGCCGTGCCCAGGCGGGGGATCAGCGCGCCGAGCGCGGTCTGGGCCTCCAGACGGGCCAGGGGGCCGCCGTAGCAAAGGTGAATACCTCCGCCGAAGCCGAGGTGCTCGTTGTCCGGGCGTGTGGGGTCGAACCGGTCGGGGTCGGGGAACCGCTTGGGGTCGCGGTTGCCCGAGGCCAGCGCAAGGACGACGGACGTGCCCTCGGGGAGCACGGTGCCCGCGACGTCGATCTCGGCGCGGGGGATGCGCTCGCGCATGTGGACCGGTGGTTCGTACCGCAGTAGTTCCTCCACCGCTCGCGGCAGCAGGTCGGGGTCGCCGCGAAGGTGGTCCAGATGCTCGGTGTGGCGCAGAAGGGTGAGCACCCCGTTGGTGATCAGGTTGACCGTGGTCTCGTGTCCCGCGATGAGCAGCAGCACGGCGGTTTCCGCGAGTTCCTCCTGGGTGAGCCGCAGGGCCGGATCCGGCTCGTTGGCGAAGGCGGAGAGCATGTCGTCACCGGGGCGGCCACGGCGCTGCTCGGCGAGGTTCACCAGGTACCCGCCCATCTCGACCCGCGCCTGGTCGCCCGCCTTGTCCGTCTCGGTGGTGTCCTCCTCGGGCCTGACGTCGGCGGCTGTGACCAGAGCGTCGGACCAGGCCCGGAACAGCGGCTCGTCCTCGCGCGGCACGCCCAGCAGGTGGCAGATCACCGCGACAGGCAGTGGGTAGGCGAAATCGTCGACGATGTCGATCTGCCGGCCGGCCTCGAAGGGCTCCGTCAGTTCCTTGGTGATCCGATCGATCTCACCGCGCATGGCGTCGACCCGGCCCGGGCTGTGCGGCGGTCCGAACGGCCGCATGGCCAGGGTGCGCAGCCTGTGGTGCTCCGGGTCGTCGAGCCGCAGGAAGGGCGGCTTGTGTGTCGCCTCGCCACGGATGCGGGGGTCGACACTGATCCGCGGGTCGTGGAGCAGAGCGGCGATCTCGTGGTAGGTGCCGACCAGGTAGCTGCCGTCCGCCTGCCGCACCACGGGTCCGGCCTCGCGGAGTTCCGCGTACAGCGGGTAGGGGTTGGGGCGGCTGGCGTAGTCGGTGATCCGTGCCAGCAAGGTCTCGGAGTCCATGATGGCTCCTCGTCGTTGGACGGGACGTGCGTCAGCCGTGGCTACACCACGGTCAGTCGGCGGTCGGGAAGGTGACCGGTGAGCGCCACGGTGGGGCCGTGGGAGAGCCCCTTGGGATCCGGCACGTCGGACGGAATCGGGACATCGGCCGCGATCGCACGGTCCGCCGCACCGGGCGGGGGCGGGAAGGGAGCAGCCGTCTCGATCAGGTGCCGGTAGTAGTCGAGCGACTTGGCCATGTCGACGGTGACCGCGGCGGTGACCCGGCCCTGGTAGCCGTAGACCATCGCCAGACGGCGCGCCTCCAGAGAGCCCTGGGCGATGACGACGTAGTCGGAGTAGGTCGGTACGCCCACCGACTTGATGTTGAGCCCGAACTGGGTCGACCAGAACGTCGGGACGGCCAGGTGCGGGCGCCGCAGAGGCCCGGGACTGACCATGTTGTGGGCCGCCACCTCGGCCTGCTCGACCGCATTTCCCCAGTGCTCCAGGGAGAGCATCTGGTAGCCGAACAGAGGGTGGGGAAAGCGGGAGACGTCGCCGGCCACGAAGATGTCGTCGGTGACGATTCCGTACATGTTGAAGGCGCGGCATCCGGCGTCGCAGGCGATCCCGCGCGGGCCCGCCGCCAGCCCGGACGCCGCCAGCCACTCGACGTTGCGGACCGCCCCCAGCGCCACGACGCACACGTCCGCGTCGACACGCGTGCCGTCGGACAGGTCCGCACCGGTGAAGCTGCCGTTCCCGCGCAGGGCGGTGACCGTCACTCCGGTGCGTAGGTCCACACCGTGGTTGCGATGCATGACGGCCGCGAGTTTCGACAGCGTGCCGCCGAGGGCGCCCACCAGGGGTGCGGGGCCGCGTTCGGCGACCGTGACGTCCAGTCCGCGCTCCCGGCAGGCCGAGGCGATCTCCGAGCCGGTGAAGCCGGCGCCGATCACCAGCACCCGCCCCGGCCCGGCGGCCAGCCGCTCGGACAGTCCTGCGGCGTCCTCACGCGTGCGCAGGGTGAACACCCCGTCCAGGGCGCCCTCTGCCGGATTGGGCCAGGGCCGCGCCCGGGTCCCGGTGGCGATCAGCAGCCGGTCGTACGGCAACGACTTCCCGTCGGCCAGCAGTACCCGCTTCTCCAAAGGGTCCACACCGGTGGCGGCTACTCCCAGCCGCCACTCGGCGTCCGGGTCCCGGCGCATCGGCAGCTCGGTGGTGTCCGGCGTCGCCTGGCCGAGCAGTACCTGCTTCGACAGCGGTGGCCGGTCGTAGGGCGGATGGGGCTCGTCCCCGACCACGGTGAGTGAGCCGGTGAAGCCCTCCTCGCGCAGCGTCTCCGCGGCCCTCAGCCCGGCCAGCGACGCACCGACGATGACGATGCGGCCGTCCCGGAGATCACCGGCGGCCATCAGGGTTCACCTTCTCGCCGACGAGGATGGCCTGGACCGGGCAAGCCGCCGCAGCCTGGCGCACGCGCTCGGCCTGGTCATCGGGGACGGCCGTGGCGTACAGCAATCCTTCTTCGCCGTGCAACTCGAACACCTTGGGTGCGAGGAACACGCACTGTGCATAGCCCTGACAGCGTGTGAGGTCCACAACGGTTCGCATCCCACCACTCCCTCTGTCGCCACGCCCCTTTCTTCAGCATGAGCCGGGCATCGCAGGCTCGCACGGTGACCGCTCGCGCAGTGGCATCCACCTGCGCTGCGGCGGCCCGCCGGCCCGAAGGGAAACCCGGATCGCACCGAGTGAGCCGGTACGCCGCCTCGACCGGTCCGGGCGGGTCTCCGACCCGGCAGAGTCGAGCTCAGGCGGCGAGGATGCTGATGCCGTCGCCCAGGAGCTTGAGGCCGAGCACGAAGAACAGGACGGCCAGGACGGCGACGTTGTGCTGCGCGGCCAGGTCTCGCCAGTTGCCGAGGATGCTTTTGGCACGTCCGCCCATGACCAGGAAGACGGCGAGTGGTGCGAGCACTCCGAGGGAGGCGATGACCACGAAGATCGCGAGCGTTCCGATCTGCTGTGGCACGGGGAGCCCGGCAGAGCTGATCGAAGCGCCGGCAGCAATGGTCAGGGGCGCGTTCTTGAGATTGGCCGCCGAAAGCAGCAGCCCCAGGCCGAGGACCTTGATGGGAGTGAAGCGGTCGATCGCTGCCATCCACTTCGGGAGCCGCGCCTGTGAGGCGTCTTTGGGGCGGCGCTGCCATTGGCGGGCGCCGACCAGGGCAAGGAGTGCGCCCAGAGCGAGTTTGAGAGCTCCGACCCAGGTGGCTGGGTGCTTGTGGGTCGAGGCTCCGCCTGTGCCGCCGACGGCCAGCATGATCGCGCCGAGCGCTGCGAGCCCCAGAACCCAGCCGAGGGCGAACAGCAGGCCGTTGAGGCGCCCCTGCGGAGTGGCCAGGATGAGGATGATCGCCACGATCGGGAGTGGGCTGACCGCGACACCCGCGGCCAGGCCCAGCACATCACCGACAGCGTGTCCCACTGCGGCCTCCGGGGAGAGACGGATGATCCCGAGCGGACTGCCCGTGTCCGGATGGCCTGAAGCCGGCATGCGTGTCCCGGTACGGGCGCAGCCCTCTACGCCATCGTGGCGGTCTCCGGGCCCGACAGCCATCGGCCGGCGGCGAACGGGTGACCTGACCACCGGCCTCGGAGACCCTGTGGAGTGATCCACGGATCCCCTCAGCCCGCACAGCGGTGATCCGGAGACAACCCTGAGCTGACCTGGGGCTCACAGGGCATGGGTGGGCGCGTCCGGAGGGTGTGTATGCGGTCGGCGCGCGCAGCCGCGACCGGTCACTCGGTCCGGACGCGGCTGCGAAGGTCGTCGTCCCTGATGCCGTACTAGGTACGGGCTACTAGGTGGCGGAACCTCGGCGGTCGGAGCCGCGTCCGCCCGCGCCGGAAGAGCCACGGCCGCCACCGCCGGAAGAGCCGCGCGTGGCTCCGCCGGTCGCCGGGCGCCGGCCCGAGCCGTGGGCTGCCTTGCCGGAGGCGGAGCCGGTCCCGGCCCGGCGGTCGGAACCGCGGCCGCTCGTGCCGGCGGCACCGGCCCCGCCTGCTCCCGCTCGGCGGGCGGAACCGCGGCCGCCGGATGCAGAGGTGCCGGCAGCCGTACCGGCCGCTGCCGTACCGGCCGGGGCACGGCGGTTGCGGGTGCCCTGGTCGGTGGTGACGCCGGTCGCCGGGCCGGTTCCGCCGCCGTTGCGGCGTCGGCGGCCGGAGCGCCGGCCGGGCTCGGTGCCGGTCTTGCGGGCCGGGCGGGACGCCGTCGGCGGCGTGGGCTGGGGCACCTCGATGACGACGGCCACGCCGGAGGGCTCACGGGCGCCGGTGAGCGTGGCCAGCTCCTCGTCACTCGACTTGATGCTCGCCGTCCGGGGGCGGATGCCCGCGTCCGACATGAGCCGGGTGATGTCCCGCTTCTGCTCGGGCAGGACCAGCGTGACCACGCTGCCGGAGCCGCCGGCGCGCGCCGTGCGGCCGCCCCGGTGGAGGTAGTCCTTGTGGTCGGTGGGGGGATCGACGTTCACCACGAGGTCGAGGTCGTCGATGTGTATGCCCCGGGCCGCGACGTTCGTCGCCACCAACGCGGTGACCTGGCCGTTCTTGAACTGTTCCAGGGTGCGGTTGCGCTGCGGCTGGGAGCGGCCCCCGTGCAGTGCCGCCGCGCGGACACCGACGGCGAGGAGGCGCTTGGCGAGCCGGTCGGCGGACCTCTTGGTGTCGAGGAAGAGGATGACGCGGCCGTCACGGGCCGCGATGCGCGTGGTGACCGCCTTCTTGTCGGTCTCGTCCTGGACGTGGAGCACATGGTGCTCCATGGTGGTCACCGCTCCCGCGGACGGGTCCACGGAGTGCACCACGGGGTCGGTCAGGAACCGCTGCACCAGGCGGTCGATGTTGCGGTCCAGGGTGGCCGAGAAGAGCATGCGCTGTCCGTCGGGCCGCACTTGCTGGATCACCTTGGTGATCTGCGGCAGGAAGCCCATGTCGGTCATCTGGTCGGCTTCGTCCAGCACCGTGATGCGTACGCCGTCGAGCACGCAGTCCCCGCGTTCCACGAGGTCGTTGAGCCTGCCGGGGGTCGCCACGAGTACCTCGGCGCCGCGCCGGAGCGCACCGGCCTGCTTGGTGATGGACAGCCCGCCGACCACGGTGGCCAGCCGGAGGTTCACCGCCGTCGCATACGGGGTCAGCGCGTCCGCCACCTGCTGGGCGAGTTCGCGGGTGGGCACCAGCACGAGGGCGAGGGGCGCCTTGGGCTCCGCGCGCAGTCCGGCCGTGCGGGCCAGGAGCGCAAGCCCGAACGCGAGGGTCTTGCCGGAGCCGGTACGCCCCCGTCCCAGCAGGTCACGGCCGGCGAGGGAGTTGGGGAGCGTGGCGGCCTGGATGGGGAAGGGCGCGGTCACGCCCTGCGCGGTGAGGGTTTTCAGCAGTGCCGCGGGCATGTCCAGACCGGCGAAGTCCTCGACGGGGGGAAGAGCGGGTGTCGTACTTTCCGGCAGCCGGAATTCCCTCGGCGCCGACGGCGACGAGGACGACGACGGACGGGACGAGGCACGCCGGTTGTTCGGCTTCTGGGATCTGCGGGACATGCGGTGGGTGGTCTGCCTTCCTGGAAACAGCACAAACCGGGGTCCGCACCATGTCGGTGCCGACCCCGGTGAGCAGATACGCGCCCGGCGATCAGGCGGGGACGATGTTCTCCGCCTGCGGGCCCTTCTGGCCCTGCGTGACGTCGAAGCTGACCCGCTGGCCCTCCTGGAGCTCACGGAAGCCCTGGGTCGCGATGTTCGAGTAGTGGGCGAAGACGTCGGGGCCGCCGCCGTCCTGCTGGATGAAGCCGAAACCCTTTTCGGCGTTGAACCACTTCACGGTTCCCTGTGCCATGACTCTCTCCTTCTG
The DNA here is from genome assembly GCF_044754605.1 of Streptomyces sp. NPDC093064. Classification (NCBI taxonomy): domain Bacteria; kingdom Bacillati; phylum Actinomycetota; class Actinomycetes; order Kitasatosporales; family Streptomycetaceae; genus Streptomyces; species Streptomyces sp. NPDC093064. The sequence continues at coordinate 55,121 of NZ_JBIVPK010000013.1, read as the reverse complement.
TAGGCAGAGGCCCCATCCGGAGATGCCGGAAAACAAATGAATGCGCCTGTAGGAGAAACATTCCCGTCAGGCGCACATAGGTTCATGGGTACCACAACTGCAACGCCGAAACCGTAGCACAGTCCGGCGGGCCGGTGTCGGGTCGGCGAGCGCGCCGTGGGGGTGCCGAGGTGTGGTGCGGGCAGGAGAGGAGTGACGGATCCGGGTGTGCGCCCCCTTGTGTCGCCGCGCGCCCGCCCGTGAACCGATGATTCGCCCAAGGCACAACCGGTAAAGCTCCGGGATACGCATGACCCGTGTACCGGGCGCATGCGCTTCGTACGCTGGTTCGCAGGTGGGTGCCGTCCGGTACGACGGCCGCACGCGGGGGAAGGGACGTGGCAGTGGTCAACGGGGAGATGACGGGCGCGTCGTCCTTAGGGCGGGTACGCGTTCTGTCGGCGCGCGGGTCCGTGCACGGGGCCGGGGTTCTGGTACGGCCGGGCACCGTGCTGACCTGCGCGCACGTGGTGACGTCGGCCCTCGGGACGGCCTGCGGGCAAGCCGGGGGCGTGCCTCGGGGGGCCGTCGTCGTGGACGTTCCGGGGCGGCCGGACGTCGAGGCCGGTGAGGCCGCCGTCGTGCCGGACGGCTGGTTTCCCGGTCCCCTGGCCGGCGGGTCGGACGGCGATCTCGCCGTCCTGAGCACGGACTGGTCGCCGCCCGCCGACGTGCGTCCGGCACGGCTCGGCCCGTGCGGGGAACCCGACCGGCGCGAGGTCGGCGTGTACGGCCATCCGGCCGGTGCACCCGACGGCCTGTGGTCCTCCGCCCGCCTGACCGGGCGCGGCGGGCCGCACCGGGACTGGGTCCAGTTGGAGGGACTCGGCACGACGGGCGTCCCGGTGGAACGCGGGTTCAGCGGAGCCGGCGTATGGGATCCGGCGGCGCGACGGGTCGTCGGCCTGGTCACCGCCGCCTACACCGACCGGCAGGCCAAGGTGGCCTGGATGCTCCCGCTGGAGTCGGCGGCCCGCCTGTGGCCGGCACTCGCCCCGGCCCTCGTGCCGCCCTGGCCGCCCGCGCCGCGGAGGTCCCCCGAACCGCCGTCCGACAAGAGCCAGTTCGCCCTGGCCGACGCCCTGCTGAACGTGCCTCAGGTCGAGGACGACGACGCGGCGGCGCTGCGCCGCCTGCTGCCGGCCCCCATCCGCCGCGCCGTCCGCACCAGCCCCCGCCCCCGGCTCCAGCTCTTCTACGTCGTCCAGGCCTGCGCCGACCACCGCGACGGCAGGCAGGCCCTGATCGACGCCCTGCGGCTGCTGGACGACGACTCGCAGCCCGCGGGTGCCGTGCTGGAACTCATCGACGAACTGTGGCCCACCAACGCGGGGGGCGAGGCTCCGTGACACTCGCCCAGGGGGCCTGGGGGCCGCCCAAAGTGCTCCTCGACGCGCTGGACGCCGTCCCGTGCTTCGAGGAGTCCGGACTGCTTCAGGAGTGCGCCCGCCAGGTGGGCCGCGCGCTGGGGGGCGTGATCGCCCTGCCCGACAGCAGCCGGCGGCGCTTCTCGCTGCTGATCCTGCTCAGGGAGGTGATGCCCTATCCGGACGGCATCCAGGTGCTGGGCAGCGTGGTCTCGACGCTGGAGGGCGAGACCCGGCACATGGCCCGGGTGCGCACCGCCATCGCGCTCGCGGAGGTGCCGCTCTTCCCGCCGCAGAGCTGGGAACGGCTGATGGCGCTGCTCGGCGGCCTGGAGGTGCTGGACGTCCCGGGCATCTTCCGGGAGGCGCTGGGGCGCCCGGATCCGCTGCCGGTCCACTGCGCGGAGCCGTGGTCGGCGGTGCTGCACGCGGCGACGTTCAACGCCCGTCCCGGCGAACCGCTGCCCTGCGTCCTGCTGGTCGAGCACCTCGCGCACTACGCCAAGGGCCAACAGCAGCAGGACCTGTTCGACTGGGTGGAGGAGCACCTGATCCGGCCCGACATGTATCCCGGCGCGCCCGCCGCGCACCCGGTCGGGGCCACCGCGCAGACCACGGCCGCCGCCACGGCCACGGCCAGGGCGAGCGCCGCGGTGCCCGTCGCCGCCCGGGCCGGCGGCGATCTGCCGGCCTCCGGAGCGGGCAGCGCCCCCGTGGCCACGGACGTGACCACCCGCCATGCCGGCGTGCCGGCCGCCTCCGCCCCGTTGCGGGAGGACGACGCCGCGGACGCCGTCTGGGCGCCCGGCGCCTGCCTGCTGGTCCGGCTGCGCCCCCTGCCCGACCCCGATCACAGCGGGGAGCGGCTCCTGTCGTACTGGTGGCAGATCGACGGCCCGGAGCCGTACCCGGTGCGCGGCGGGGACGTGCGCGTCGATCTGGCCGATCTGCCCGAGCGGGTGAAGACGCTGGTCGAGGAGGCGGAGACGGGTTGGGCCTACTTCTGGAAGGAGGACCTGACCCTGGAGTTCCTGCTGCCCAGGGACCTGCTGGACCTGCCGGTCGAGAGATGGGCGAAACAGGGCTTCCACGGCGCGGACGGCGCCCTCGGGGAGGACCACCCGGTGATACTGCGCAGCCTCGAAAGGATGGAACGCGCGGACACACATGGACGCTGGGCCAAACGCTGGGACGCCCTGGTGACCGCCTGCGGAGGGCCCGTCCACTGGTTCCCCGACGAGGGCCGCGTCCGTCTGCTCACCGAGCCGCAGCCGGTGATGGTGGTCCTCAGCGATCCGCCTGGGGGCGGCGACGGGATCCCCGGGGTCGATGAGCTGGGTGAGTCCCTGCGGGCGGGTGTGCCGATCGTCGTCTGGGACCGGCGCGGGGGAGTCGATCCAGCCTTTCGTGACGAATTGCAGGAACTCACCTCGCGCAAGGGAATTCATAGACTGCCGGACGCCCTCAGGTCGTTGCGCATAGAGGCCGGGGGCGAGGATCCTGCTGGGGGCGGCTCCTCTACGCTCGGTCGCCACGCAGCTTTGCTCTGGGACGACCCGTACCGCCTACCGGGCGGTCGGTCAGACGCGGCGGATTCATCCGCGCAGGGGGGAGGGTAGGACGAGATGCTTCCCGAGGACGGCGCATCCGGGGGGACGCGTCCGAACGGCGACCGGGTGGCGGGGGGTCCACCGCGGCCGCACGCGAACGGCACCGCGGGCCCCGTACCCGAAGGCTCGATGCGGGGCGCCTCCGACCAGCGGTGGTGGATCTACCGCGGTACGGGGCAGCCCCTGTACGACACCAGCCTCGACGAACTCCTGCCGCCCCCGCCGCCCTGGCGCCGGTTCACCGGCGGTCCCGTGGTGGACCCGCCCCCGGCGGACGACGAGGAGATCGAGCGCCGGCTGGGCCGCGTCTCGGCGTTATCCACGGGTTCCGACCAGCTCAGGCGTGAGACCGACATGGTCAACGCGGCCCTGCTGCTGCGCCGGCCGCTGCTCGTCACCGGCCGCCCCGGGACGGGGAAGTCGTCCCTCGCCTACCGCATCAGCCGGGAGCTGAAGCTGGGCCGCGTGCTGCGCTGGCACATCACCAGCCGCACCACGCTGCGCTCCGGGCTCTACGAGTACGACGCGATCGGCCGGGTCCAGGACTCGGCGGCGTTACGCGCCGCGCACCGGCCGTACGACACGGACGGCGTGACCGCCACGGACGGCGCGGGCGATGGCGCTCCGCAGGGCCGCACACCGGGCGAGGAGGGCCTTCCCGGGATCGGCGACTACCTCCAACTCGGCCCGCTCGGCACTGCGTTGCTGCCCTATGAGCTGCCGCGGGTGCTCTTGATCGACGAGTTGGACAAGAGCGACCAGGACCTGGCCAACGACCTGCTCGGCGTCTTCGAGGAAGGCCAGTACCCCGTCACCGAACTGGTCCGGGCCCGGCGCCTGCACCCCAGGGTGACGGTGATGACCGACGATCCGCACCGCAGCGCCGAGATCGCCGACGGTGTCGTCAAGTGCCGGGCGTTCCCGATCGTGGTGATCACCTCCAACGGCGAGCGCGAGTTCCCGCCGGCCTTCCTCCGCCGCTGTCTGCGGCTCCGGATGCCGGACCCGGACCGTTCGCAACTGGTCGACATGATCGCGGCCCATCTGAGGGAGGCGGCGCAGGGGTCGGCGAACTCCGCCCGGGCGGAGGAACTGGTCGAGCGGTTCCTGCGCAACAGCCGGGAGCGCGGCGGCCTCGCCGTGGACCAGCTGCTCAACGCCGTGTTCCTGGCCACCTCCGGCCGTTTCCCCGGCGAGGACGAGGAGTCGCTGGAGCACCTCGTGGACGCGCTGTGGCACCGGCTCGACGGAGCGGGGGCGGAAACGAGGGCCGGATGACGGCGTCTCCCGGAACCCCCGCCTCACCCGACCGGCCGGAGGGGGGAACCCGGGCTGCCCCGGACCGGGAGCTGCCGACCTGGACGGAACTGGCCGACGCGCTGTACCTGGCGGCCTGCCAGGACGCCGCCGTGCCGCTGTTCGACGTGCCCGGCCGCGAGGCCCGGGAGCGCGGCGAGCGGTCCCGCCGGGAGAACCGTCCCGGGGAGCGACCGGCGCGGCGGGACCGCCACGACTCCCCCGGGCCCGTCGCCTCCTGGCCGCCCGGGGCCCCCGGCGGCGACCCGGCCGCCGGATCCGCCGCACCCGACGACCGGGAGGGCGCGCCCGAGGGCCGGGGCGGTACGCCCCCGGACCCCGAGGACGGCACGGGCGACCGTCACCCGGCCGGCGAGACCCCGGCTCCGGGCGACTCCCGCACACCCGACGACGGCTCCCGGACCCCCGAGGCGCAGGACGACGGCCACGGCCTCGGATCCGGCGACGAACTTGACGAACTGCTCCTGCTGGAAGAGGGGCTGACCACCCTGGCGGACGCGGCCCGCCCGCTCTTCGCCGCGCTCCCCGCGGCGAGGCCGGCCGGTCTGCGGACCCGCCCCGCCCCGCACGCGGACGCGTGGCCCACCGAGCAGGCCGGCTGGCCCGCGTCCCCCCGGCTGGCCGACTCCCTGGCTCTGGGCAGATCGCTGCGCCCGCTGCGCCTGTTCCTCGCCTCGCCCCACGAGCTGGAGCTGGACGAGGAGGCGACCGCCGAGCAGGCGGCGCTGGCCGGGGTGTGGACACCGGTGTGCCGGGCGGTCCCGGAGCGGCGGCTGGACCTGCTGCTGCTGGTGGACGACAGTCCTTCGATGGCCCTGTGGTCGTACACGGCACGGCAGATCGCCGAGCTGATGGAGCAGACGGCGGCCTTCCGCACCGTACGGCGGGTCCGCTGGGACCCGGATGGCGGCGACGCGGCGACGGCGGGCCTCGCGGCGGCCGAACTCCACTCCGGAGACCGACAGTTGGTGCTGGCGGTCACCGACGGCGGCCACAGCGCATGGCGCACCGGCCGGGCGGCGGCGCTGCTGCACCGGCTGGGCCGGCACTCCCCCGTCGCCGTACTGAGCCTGCTGCCCCAGCACCTGTGGGACCTGACGCTGCCCACGGTCGCCCGGACCCGGCTGCGGGCACCCGCCCCCGCCGCGCCCAACCGCTCCTACGACGCGGAGTGGAAGCACCCGCAGGCGGACCCGCTGGGCCCCGAGCCGGAGTTCGCGCCGCACCCCGGGCTGGGGACCGCGATCCCGGTGCCGGTCGTCGAGCTGCGGCCGACGTCACTGGCCCGCTGGGCCCGGCTGGTGGCCGCGGCGGGCAGCGGCGAATGGCACGGGCTGGCCGCGCTGTGGACCGCGCCGGACCGGGACCTGCGCTCGGCGGTGATCGGCCCCGTCCCCGAGCGGCTCGCCAGCATCGTGGCGGAGCCGCCGCACCCCGAACCGCAGCGGACAGTGCCACGGCCCGCGGACCCGCCCCGGTCCACGGAACCGCGGCGGGCCGGCGCCGGCGCGGACGAGTCGCCCGCGGTCCGGCGGGCCAGGCGGGCCGCCACCGCGGTGCGCAGGTTCCGCGCCACCGCCTCCCCGGCCGCGTACGCCCTCGCCCAGCGCCTGGCCGCGGCCCCCCTCAACCTCCCTGTGATGCGGCTGCTCCAACAGGCCCAGCCCGGCGCGAGATTCTGGAACCTGGCCGAAATCGTGCTGCTGGGCCTGGTGCGCCGCACCGACGACACCGCGGACGTCGAGGACCCCCACCGGGTGTCCTTCGACTTCGCCGATGGCGTACGGGAGGAACTGCTCGCCCTCGGCAGCCGGGCCGAGACGATCCGGGCGCTGGACGAGGTCCGGCGCCATCTCGGACCGGTGCTGGAGGAGGTGTGGGGGGAGGGCGCGAGCGCGCTGGTCGCCCCGGAAGGGGATCCGGCGGACCCCCCGATGACGGAGCAGACCCGCCCGTTCGTCAGCCACCTGTACACGGCGCTGTGCGCGGTGTCCGGGCCCTACCTCGCTCGCGCCAACCACCTGGGCCGGCTGCTGCAGCGCACGGCCGTCCCCCACCAGGCCGGAAAGGTCGCCGCCGGCACGGCACCCACACCAGGGCACCAGCGGCCATCAGGGTATTCATCCGTAGAAATGCGATCAGAATTGAACATTGCGCCCACGGACGCGCTAGATTACGGGCCGCGAACGCCTGAAACCCCACAACCGGCGAACACCCCGCAACCGGCGGGGAATTCACCCACGGAACCGTCGTCCGCCCCCGTTCCGCCCACCCAGCCCAGCCCCTCCCCCGCGCCCGCGTCCGCGCCCGCGCGTCCACGACAAGGAGGCATCGCCGTGACTGCCGGTCTGCCCGTTGCCACGGGCCCGCGAAGCCCGCACGACCCGCCCCGCATCTGGGGGAACGTCCCGCAGCGGAACCGGAACTTCACGGGGCGCGAGACGCTGCTCGAACGGCTCCAGGAACGGCTCCAGGAACGGCAGAGCAACGGTGTCACCGCGGTCCTGCCCGAGGCCCTGCACGGCATGGGCGGCGTCGGCAAGTCGCAGATCGCCATCGAGTACGTCTACCAGCGCAGCCGGGACTACCGGCTCATCTGGTGGATCCCCTCCGAGCAGGAGAACCAGATCGTCCAGTCGCTGATCGAACTGGGCGAGCAGATGGGCCTCCAGGTGGGTTCCGAGATGAGCGCGGTGCCCGCGGTGCTCGACGCCCTGCGCCGGGGCGAGCCGTACCGCGACTGGCTGCTGGTGTTCGACAACGCGGAGAACCCGAAGGAGGTGCGCAAGTACTTCCCCAGCGACGGGCCCGGACGCATCGTCGTGACCTCCCGGAACTTCCAGTGGTCCACCGACGCCAGCTCTCTGGAGGTCGACGTGTTCGCACGCGGCGAGAGCGTCGCCCTGCTGCGCCGCCGCAGCCCCCAGCTGCCCGACGACGCCGTCGACCATCTCGCCGCCGCCCTCGGCGACCTGCCGCTCGCGGTGGAACAGGCCGCGGTGTGGCTCGCCGAGACCGGGATGCCCGTGCAGCAGTACCTCGAGGTCTACGAGCGCAACTTCACCGAGTTGATGCAGTCGGAACCGCCCGGCGACTACCCGCTGTCGGTGGCGGCCGCCTGGAACGTCTCCCTCGGCCGGCTGCGCGAGACCCGGCCGGACGCCCTCCAACTCCTCCAGGTCTGCGCCTTCTTCGCTCCCGAGCCCATCGAGTGGGACCTGTTCTCCGCGGTCCGCGGCATCTCCGTCCCGCAGGAGCTGCAGTCCGCGCTGGACGACCCGGTCAAACTGGGCCGCGCGATCCGAGAGATCGGCCGGTACGCGCTGGCGCGGATCGACCACCGGCAGAACACGGTTCAGATGCACCGCTTGGTGCAGCGCGTGCTGATCGAGCAGATGAACACGCAGGAACAGGCGACCATGCGGCACGCCGCCCATCAGCTGCTCTCCCACGCCGACCCGAGCAATCCGGAGCGCGTCACGTACTGGCCGCGCTATTCGAGCCTTCTCACCCATGTGAACGCCTCCAACGCGGTGGGGTGCGAGGAGCCCTGGACCCGCCGCCTGGTCCTGAACGAGGTGTGGTTCCTGCGCGCCCGGGGCGACCACGCGGCCGCCCTGGCCCTGGGCAGGCGCGCCGCGAAGATCTGGCGCGAACGCCTCGGCGAGGACCACGAGGAGGTCCTCGCCGTGGACCAGCAGATCGCCCAGGCCCTGCTCGAACAGGGCAATGACCGCGAACGCGCGTACACCATGCAGTCCTCGCTCGTGGAGCGCTTCCGCACGATCCTCGGCGAGGCGCACGAGAACACGCTGCAGGCGCAGAGCTTCCTGGCCGTCCACCACCGCAACCGGGGGAACTTCCGGGAGGCGCGTGAGATGGACCAGCAGGTGTACGAGACCAGCCTGCGGGAGTTCGGAGCGGACGACCCCGCCACCCTCCTCGCCGCGCACAACTACGCGGTCAGTCTGCGTCTGGCCGGCGACTCGGACAGGGCGCGGGAACTGGACTACGACACCTGGCAGCGCAGGATCGAGGCCCTGGGCGAGGACCACATCTACACGCTGTCCACCCAGAACGCCTACCTGCTCGACCTCCAGGAGATCGGCCGGTACGAGGAGTCGCTCGACGGCTACGAGCGGCTGACCGAAGAGGTCCGGGAGCAACTGGGCGAGAAGCACCCGCTCACCGCCCAGATCAGCCGGAACCTGTGCGTGACCCGCCGCAAGAAGGGCGACCACAAGGGTGCCCATGAGCTGTCGTCCCAGCTCATCACACTGGTCAGCGACCTCTTCGGGACCAACAGCAGGCAGTACCTGCAGATGGCGGTGAGCCACGCCACCGACCTGCGGCAGGTCGGCAAGCTCCAGGAATCGCGCGTCCTGAACCAGCAGGCGCTGGACAAGCACCGCAACAGCTACGGCCCGGAGCATCCGCACAGTTACGCGGTGGCCATGAACCTCGCGGTGGTACTCAGGCTGCTCGATCAGCCCGAGGCGGCGCTGAAGCTGGACCAGGAGGCGGTCGAGGGCCTGACCCGCACGCTCGGTCAGGACCACCCCCGTACGCTGCTCGCCCGTATGAACCTGGCCAGTGACCACTTCGCGCTCGGCCGTACCCAGGAGGCGTATGCCATCAACGAGGCCGTGGCCGAGGAGTCGGCGCGGCTGCGCGAGAGCCACCCGGCGAACCTGGCCATCCAGCTCAACCTGAGTTACGACCTGAAGGCGGTGGGAAGGACCGAGGAGGGCGAGGCGAAGTACGCGGAGGCGCTGAAGCGCTACCGCAGCGTTCTCGGTCCTTCCCACCCCGCCACGCTCGATGCCGAGAAGGGCCTGCGGGCCAACGCGGACATCGACCTGATCTCCCTCTAGACACCGCTCGGAGTGGTGTGGGCGGGCCGGATGCCGACCGCGCCCGCACCGCCGAGCCACGCGGCCAGATGGAGGGGGTCGGGAGTGTCGCCCCGGTCGGAGGCGACAGCCCGGCGGACCGCGGCCACGACTTCCGGCCGGTCCAGCAGCACGGCTGCCCCGGCTCCCCGAGCGTGCTCCGGCAAAGCCAGCGCGGCCCCGATCCATGCCTCCGTGTTCCGCGGTTCCCGTGCGGTCCACTCTGCGTAGCGGAGCACGGCCCGCGCGGTGTCGCCCGCGACGGCGGCGTACTCGGCGCGGCGTGCGGGGTCCCCGCTCCGCTCAGCCTGCCGGCGGTCGCGCTCGAACCGGTCCGGCGCGGAGAGGCGGTACCTGGCCAGTGGTCCGAATCTGTCGAGGCGGACCCGGTCCGGACGGGGACACACGGTGGAGGGCGGCAAGCCCGGAGCCGGTTCCCCGGCCGCCCAGGCCGCGGCGAGTCGCCGCGCCGCGCTGTTCTCGACCTCCAGGTGCCGCGCCCGCCACACGGCATGCCGCAGCAGACAGTAGTCGCGGGCCAGGCGGCCCGGGAGGACCGGTATCTCTTCCTCCTGCCACTCCTGGATCTGCGCCGTGGCCTCCTCGACGAACAGCCGGCCCGCCTCGGTCAGGTCGTCCTCGGCCACGAGGGACACCGCGGCTTCGCGCAGTTGCTCCCTGAGGACGGCGAACTCGAAGTCCGCGCGCTGCGCCTCAGCCCCCGTCACATACTGGCGGTGCGTCCGCCAGAAACGAGCCACCCCGGAGAACGCGAAGGTTCCGTGGAGCAGTCCCAGCGCCGGTCGGGGGTCACTGCGCCACGGCGCGTAATGGAGCCGCCGCCGTGGCTCCGGCCCGTCCGAGCGGTCGTCGGCGACCTGGATCAGCCGCACCAGGCTGAGTACCGCGTTCAACTGCTGGTGCCGGGTCTCGTGGACGAGGACGGCGGCCGTCTGCGTGGCGTCGTACGGCAGGGACAGTGTGATCGCGCCGAAGGCGTCGACCGAGGACGCGCTGGCCACGAGACCGCCCCTCGCCGACTGGAACGGACGCGGCACGAGCACCCGTACCAACGACCTCACCGCGGCGGTGTCCGCGGTCGGCTCCCGGTCCAGCAGGGCGTAGGCGCCGGCGAGGCGCTCCTCCCATTCGTGTAATCGGCGTTCCCCCAGCCTGCTGGGGGATTTCGGGTACCGGGTGAAGTCGCGGTAGGGAGTGACCGTGTCCAGCGACGGCCCGGCCTCGGTCGCGCCGGACGCGGCACCGCGGACCGGTCGCAGTGGCCGCCAGCCCGGAGCCGGCGTCGACGGCTGCCGGGGCAGTCGTACGTCCCCCGTCTCACCCCGCACGACGGCGCCGTCCCGTTCCACCCGGAACTCCGTCTGGCTCCATCGGCGTCGCGCCACCGGGCCGGCCACGCCCGCGCCGGGCAGCCAGACCGTGCCCCGGTACGCGGGCACGCGCAGCACGGCGGGGATCCGGGCACGCAGTGCCGCCGCAGCGGCCAGCGCCTGGAACTGGCCGAGGTCGGCCCACAGCGGCAGGGAGGGCGTCACCGGGGCGGCGGTTCCGCCGAGGCGCCTGAGCAGTCGCAGGGCCCAGGCCATGACGGTGGGGTCGTCGAGTACGGACTCGACCGCCTCGGGGGCCGCTCGCTGAGCCGTGCACAGCAGTTGCCAGGCCGCCTGCGCCGACGGCAGGCCGGCGGGATGCCGGGCAGGCGAGGCCTCTTCCCCGAGTTGGTCCAGCAACGCACGCAACACCAGAAGGAGTTGGCTGCGCTGTGCGGTGCGCAGCAGGCGCAGGTCCGCCTCGGCCGCGTTACCCGCCGCGATAGCCCTGAGCGACTCCCGGGACAGCCGGTGGACGTCCAACGCCGACGTGGTCACGACCGCTGCTGATCCGGCCGGCGGCGACTGCGCAGGAAGCTCATTTCCTCACTGTTGGATTCGTCGAGCGTCCCGAATGCCAGACTCGCCCTGATCTCCGCCCGACTCAACGCGCGTCGCAGTGCCGGATCGTCGCAGGAATGCAGCTCCGCCAAAGAGATCCCGGATAGATCGACGAGGTCGGAACAGAAGTCCTTCGCAGACTCTGCCATACCGTGGTTCCCCCTGACGTGGTGGTTTGGCGGCTCGGGGTGCGCTTCCATGGTGGCTGCAATGGCCCGCCAGTGGAAGACGGCCGCAGGTCATACAGCGTGGGGCCGGCGCGGGACCGGACGAGGCATCAGGAGGGGACGGACATGACGCGGTTGCTGCGTTTCCCGGCACGGGACGGTGACGGTTTCCTGGTCGTGGAGGTGGCGGAGGACGAACCGGGCGTGGTCGAGGTCTCCCGCGCGGGCGACGCGGTGGCCGACGCCGCGGCGTCGTTCGAGGAGGGCGTCGACCGGATCCGGAACGCCGCCGCGGCCGCGCTGCGACGGCTGCGGGACATGCCGAGCCCGCCCAGCGAGGTCGGCCTGGAGTTCGGGGTGCGCTTCAACGCCGAACTGGGCGCGGTCATCGCCAAGTCGGAGGCGGAGGCGCATCTGAAAGTGACGATGACGTGGCGGTCGGACACGGCGGGTGACTGAACCGGTTTCCCTCCGGCAGCAGCCCTACGTACTGTAGGGGGTCGGCTCGCCATTCAACCACCGACGGGGGACCCATGCAGGAAGCACGTGGTACGGGGCGGCCCGGTGCTTCGCCCGGGGAGGACGCGCAGGGCGGGCTCGGGCCGACCGTCGTCCTGCTCGTCGTCAGCCTCACCATCGCCGCCGTCGGGGTCTATCTGCTGTGCGGCTTCGGGCTGCACAGCCTCAACCCGCGGCCGCGGCTGTTCCGGGCCGGCTTCGCCACGGCCGGGGTGATCGTCGCCACAGTGGCGGCCGGCGCGGCGGTGGGCAACCTGGCCTGGCTGCTGACGGCGTCCCGCAGACGCACGGCCGCTCCCGCCGACGGCCGGCGCGCACCCGCCTCGCTTCCCACCGAATAGGAGCCGGGCCCGCCCCGTCCCGCGCCTTCGTTCCTTTTCCTTACCTTTTCCAGGCGCTCAGCGAACCAGGGTCCGACGCATCCCCGTTACCCTACAGAGCGTAGGGTCGGCGCCATCGCCATTGGACGTACGACCGCTCGCCCTCCGGCTCCCCCTTTGTCCACGCCGGTTCCGTCCCCGCCGGCTTGCCCGGCCCGCTCCGAGGTGACGTGTCACCCATGCCCGCACAGCAGTCGCTCCTCGTCCCCGCCCAGCGTGACGCCGGCGCCTCCCCGTCTCCCCCGCCGGGCCTCCGGCTACGGACACGGGCCGCGGCGGCCACCGTCTGGTACCTGCGGCTGCTCGCGGTGCTCAACATCGTCGCGGTGGTCTCCCTGCCGTTCCGCGAGGAGGTCCACGAGCACAACGGCGGTGAGTTCTTCACGCCGTACCTGGCCACCGCCGGCCTGGTCTCGGCGGCGCTCGCGCTGTTCCTGGCCGTGGTGATGCGGCGCCGCAAACGGGCCGCCTGGGCGTTCAACCTGCTGCTCGCCGGACCCCTGTTCGTCCTCTACGTCCTCGCGCTGACCCAGGACCGGTACCACGACCACGTCTTCAACTGGGTCTCCGCCGCGCTCACCGGCCTCTTCGTGACCGCGCTGCTGATCGGCCGACGCGAGTTCCACGCCGTCGGCGACCGCTCCAACCCGAGGCTCGCCCTCGCCGTCGGCGCCGGCGGCGTCCTGGTCAGCGCGGGCCTCGGCACCTGGCTGGTGGACGCCACCAACCGGGCGCACGGCGACGCCTCCCTGACCGAGCGGATCGGCTACGTCCTGCTGCGCGGCGTCAGCGTCGGCCCTCTCGCCGACCGTGTTCCTGCCGTGCACGTGCCCCACTGGGTCGACATCACCATCAACATCTCGATGGCGGCGACCTTCCTCCTCGTCCTGTACGCCTGCTTCCGCTCCCCCCGCGGCCGCGCCCTGCTCGGCGAGGAGGACGAGAAGCGGCTGCGCGAACTGCTCGACGGACACGGCGAGCGGGACTCCCTCGGCTACTTCGCGCTCCGCCGCGACAAGGCCGCGATCTTCTCCCCCACCGGCAAGGCCGCCGTCACCTACCGCGTCGTCGGCGGGGTCAGCCTCGCCTCCGGCGACCCCATCGGCGACCCGGAGGCGTGGCCCGGTGCCATCGACGCCTGGCTGGCCGAGGCCCGCCGGCACGCCTGGACGCCCGCCGTGATGGGCGCGAGCGAGGAGGCCGGCACGATCTACGCCCGGCATGGTCTCGACGCCCTCGAACTGGGCGACGAGGCCATCGTCGACGTCGCCGACTTCAGCCTTGAGGGGCGCGCCATGCGCGTCGTACGGCAGGCCCACAACCGGGTCCGCCGGGCCGGCTACACCGTGTGCGTGCGCCGGCACGAGGACATCCCCGACGAGGAGATGGCCCTGCTCGTCGAGCGCGCCGACCGCTGGCGCGACGGCGCCACCGAGCGCGGTTTCTCCATGGCGCTGGGACGGCTGGGCGATCCGGCCGACGGCCGCTGCGTGATGCTGGAGTGCCGGGACGCCGACGGGGTGCCGCGGGCGCTGCTGAGCTTCGTCCCGTGGGGCGAGCACGGACTGTCGCTTGACCTGATGCGCCGCGACCGCGACGGCGAGAACGGCCTGATGGAGTTCATGGTGGTCGAACTGCTGCTGCGCGCGGAGGAGTTCGGGGTGCAGCGCGTCTCGCTGAACTTCGCCATGTTCCGCTCGGTCTTCGAACGCGGGGCGCGGCTGGGCGCCGGGCCGGTGCTGCGGCTGTGGCGCTCGGTGCTCACCTTCTTCTCCCGCTGGTGGCAGATCGAGTCGCTGTACCGCGCCAACGCCAAGTACCGGCCGGTCTGGGAGCCCCGCTTCCTGCTGTTCGCCAAGAGCAGCGACATCCCGCGCATCGGGATCGCCAGCGCCCGCGCCGAGGGCTTCCTCACCCCGCCCGCCCTGCCGTCCCTCGCCCGCCGCAAGGAGTCCCGGCCGGACGGGGAGTACGCCGACACCTCTTCCTAGAGGGCGGATCCCGTCGGCGTCCCGGGTCCCCGGACGGTGTCCCGTCTCAGGTGTCCCGTCTCAGGTGCCGCGGCCCGGGTCCCGGCCCGGACCGCGGGATCCGGTCGCGGTTCCGCCCGTGTTGTGGTGGCCCCGTTCCGCGCCCGCCGTGAACCCGATCACCGATCCGCCGCCCTCGCGGTGGAAGGCGAACGGCGCGCCGCCGTGGGCCAGGGCCACCTCGCGGACGATGGACAGGCCGAGGCCGGAACCGGGCAGGGAGCGGGCGTCGGCGGCGCGGTAGAAGCGGTCGAAGACGCGTATCAGGTCGCCCGCGGCGATACCGGGCCCGCGGTCGAGGACCTCGACGCGGACCGTGCCCGGCCGGGCGGGCCCGGCGACGGCGATCTCGATGGGCGCCTTGCCGCCGCGGTCGAACTTGGTGGCGTTCTCCACGAGGTTGGAGATGGCCCGCTGGAGCATGCCCGGCCGGCCCTGGATCGTGGTGTCGCCGCTGGAGCGGACCACGATGTCGCGTCCGCTGCGCCGGCGCGCCAGTCCCGCGACGTCCTCGGCGATGTCGGCGACGTCGACCCGCTGCACGGGCTCGGAGTCGGACTGCCCGGCCGCGAGGTCGACCAGTTCGTTGACCAGGTCGGTCAGCTCGCGGGCCTCCTGGGTCAGGTCGGCGACCAGTTCCTCGCGGGTGGCGGGCGGCAGTTCGTCGATGCGGCGCAGCAGGGAGATGTTCGTACGCAGGGAGGTCAGCGGCGTACGCAGTTCGTGGCCCGCGTCCTGGACCAGGCGGCGCTGGTCCTCCTCGGACTGGGCGAGCCGGCCCAGCATACGGTCGAAGGAGCGGCCGAGGCGGCCCACCTCGTCGTAGCCGGTGACGGGCACCTCGACGCCGAGCTGCCGGGTGCGGGCGACGCCCTCGGCGGCGGAGGTGAGGATCACCAGCCGGCGCGTGATGCGGCGGGCCAGCCACCAGCCGCACAGGCCGGCGGCGATCACCACGGCCCCCATCAGGATCAGCGTGCGCTGCTGGAGCGCGCGCAGCAGGTCCTCGGTGTCGCTGAACTCCTGGGCGACCTGCACGGCGCCGTGGCCCTTGCCGAGGGCGACGGTCGCGATCCGGTACACCTCGCCCTGGACGTGCACGTCCTTGTACTCGACGGCCTTGCCGGCCTTCGCGGCGGCGGCGACGGCCTTGTCCTCGGCGGTCACGGGCAGCGGCGGTGTGCCGTGGTCGACGATCTCGCCGTGGGCGCCGAGCACCTGCACGTTGGTGCGGTTGGGCCGGACCAGTTCGTGCCCGGGGCGGGAGGAGGTGAAGTCCGCGGGCGTCAGCTGGTAGCGCCGGACCTCGTCCCGTACGTCCTGCACGACCTGGGTGAACACCGACTGCTGGTCCACCCGCACCAGCCGGGCGGCGGTGTTGTACGACAGGATGCCGACGAGGACGGTGACGGCGGCGGTCACCACGGCGAACGACACCGCGAACGTGGTCCGCAGCGACGACAGCCGGGGCCGCGGTCTGTCCAGCAGCCGCGCGAGGCGGCCCACTCAGTCCTCCCGGAGCACGTAGCCCACGCCTCGGACGGTGTGGATCAGCTGCGGCGCGTTCGGCTCGTCGAGCTTGCGGCGCAGGTAGCCGACGTAGACGGCGAGGTTCTTGGAGCCGGGGCCGAAGTCGTAGCCCCAGATCCGGTCGTAGATGGTGGAGTGGTCCAGCACGATCCCCGTGTTGCGGACGAGCAGCTCGAGGAGTTCGAACTCGGTGCGGGTCAGCTCCAGCTCGCGTGTGCCCCTCCACACCCGGCGGGCCTGGGGGTCCATACGGATCCCGGCCGCCTCGATCTGCCGCTCGGGCACCTGCGGCTCCTTCACCGGTACGTCCCCCGCACCGCCCGCGCCGACGCCGACCGGGCTGGTGCGGCGCAGCAGGGCGCGCAGCCGGGCGAAGACCTCCTCCACGTCGAACGGCTTGACGACGTAGTCGTCGGCGCCGGCGTCCAGGCCGGCGATCCGGTCGGCGGTCTCCACCAGGGCGGTGAGCATGAGGATCGGGGTGCGGTCGCCCTCGGCGCGCAGCACCCGGCAGACCTGGAGCCCGTCGATGCCCGGCATCATCACATCGAGGACGAGGACGTCCGGCGGGCTCTTGTGGGCCTGGGCGAGTGCCTCCACGCCGTCGGCGACCGCCGTCACGTCGTAGCCCTCCAACGTCAGGGCACGCTCCAGGGCGTGACGGATGGCACGGTCGTCTTCGGCGAGGAGCAGAGTCTGAGGCACCCGTCCAGTCTGCCAAGGCCACAGGCCCGCGGCCGAGACGAATGGGCCTACGATCACCCTTTTTACCCGCCTCTCACCGACTCGGAGGCAACGCGGCGGGCCGCCTACCGTCCTCTCACCATCGGCGGCGGCCCCCACCCGCCCGCGGCCCTCCCGAGCGGCGGATACGCGTCACCTCCGCAGCGCCGCCAGCTGCTCCTCGAACGGCACCACGGTGAACCCGCCGGCCTGCGCGGACGCGGCCTGCTCCGGCACGGCGACCCGCCCCGCCGACAGCCCCGTCATCAGCGCCGCCAGTTCCCGCGCGGCCCGCGCGATCCGCTCGGGCAGGCCCTCGGCGCCCCAGTCCTCCGAGGCGGCGTAGACGCCGGTGGGGACGACGACGGCCTTCAGGTACGCGAAGAGCGGACGCAGTGCGTGGTCGAGGACCAGGGAGTGGCGGGCGGTGCCGCCGGTCGCGGCGATCAGCACCGGCTTGCCGGCCAGCGCGCCCTCGTCCCGTACTCCGAGCACGTCGAAGAAGGACTTGAACAGTCCGCTGTAGGAGGCGGAGAACACCGGCGTGACGACGATCAGCCCGTCCGCCTCCGCGACCGCGTCCAGCGCGTCCGCCAGGGCCGGGCCGGGGAAGCCGCCCGTGAAGTTGTGCGCGATCTCCACGGCCAGGTCCCGCAGTTCGATCACGCGCGTGTCCACCGCCCCGGCGTGCTCGGCCGTCGCGGCCGCCAGCCGGTCGGCCAGCAGCCGCGTGGAGGACGGGACGCTCAGCCCGGCCGAGACGACGACGAGCTTCATACGGTGCTCACCTCTTCCTCGTTCCCGGACCGGCTCGCGGCCAGCAGGGAGTCATGGTTCGGCGCGTCCGGCACGTTCGCCGGGCGGCCCTTGGCGAACTCCTCGCGCAGTACCGGCACGACCTCCTCGCCGAGCATGTCGATCTGCTCCAGCACGGTCTTCAGGGGCAGGCCCGCGTGGTCCATCAGGAACAGCTGGCGCTGGTAGTCGCCGGCGTACTCGCGGAAGGACAGCGTCTTCTCGATGACCTGCTGCGGGGAGCCGACGGTCAGCGGGGTCTGGGCGGTGAAGTCCTCCAGGGAGGGCCCGTGGCCGTAGACCGGCGCGTTGTCGAAGTAGGGACGGAACTCGCGCACCGCGTCCTGGGAGTTCTTCCGCATGAACACCTGGCCGCCGAGCCCGACGATCGCCTGCTCGGGCGTGCCGTGCCCGTAGTGGGCGTACCGGGCCCGGTACAGCTCGACCATCCGCTTGGTGTGGTCGGCCGGCCAGAAGATGTTGTTGTGGAAGAAGCCGTCGCCGTAGTACGCGGCCTGCTCGGCGATCTCCGGGGAGCGGATGGATCCGTGCCAGACGAAGGGCGGTACGCCGTCCAGCGGGCGGGGCGTGGAGGTGAAGCCCTGCAACGGCGTGCGGAACTTGCCCTCCCAGTCGACGACGTCCTCGCGCCACAGGCGGTGCAGCAGGGCGTAGTTCTCGACGGCGAGGTTGATGCCCTGCCGGATGTCCTGCCCGAACCAGGGGTAGACCGGACCGGTATTGCCACGCCCCATCATCACGTCCACCCGCCCGTCGGCCAGGTGCTGGAGCATCGCGAAGTCCTCGGCGATCTTCACCGGGTCGTTGGTGGTGATCAGGGTGGTGGAGGTGGACAGGATCAGCCGCTCCGTCCGCGCGGCGATGTAGCCGAGCATCGTGGTCGGGGACGACGGCACGAACGGCGGGTTGTGGTGCTCACCGGTCGCGAAGACGTCCAGGCCGACCTCCTCGGCCTTCAGCGCGATGGCGACCATGGCCTTGATCCGCTCGCGCTCGGTCGGCGTACGCCCCGTGGTGGGGTCCGGCGTGACGTCGCCGACGCTGAAGATCCCGAACTGCATGGCCACTCACCCTCCAAGTTGTTGACGGTTCAACTATAGCTGCCCAACCGTCCCCGTCCCGGAAGTATTCCGCCCCGCCCGACACGACGACTCGGCCGGCCCCCACGAGGGAGGGCGGCGACCGGAAAGCGGCCGGCCGGACCGCCTTCTGCCCGGCTCAGGCCCCGTGCGAGGCTGCCCTCATGCTGATCCTGCGTTCCGCCGCCCTCTTCGTCGTCGCCGCGCTGTTCGAGATCGGCGGCGCCTGGCTGGTCTGGCAGGGCGTGCGCGAGCACCGCGGCTGGATGTGGGCCGCCGGCGGCGTCCTCGCGCTCGGCGCGTACGGCTTCGTCGCCACCTTCCAGCCCGATGCCCACTTCGGCCGCGTCCTCGCCGCCTACGGCGGGATCTTCGTCGCCGGTTCGATCCTGTGGGGCATGGTCGCCGACGGCTACCGGCCCGACCGCTGGGACGTGACCGGCGTGCTGGTCTGCCTGGCGGGCATGGCCGTGATCATGTGGGCGCCACGGAACGGCGGCTGACGTTCACCTAGTCTGGACGGAGCGAACGCACCACATCTCCGCCCCGAGGAGCAGCCCATGGCCACCGCCGCCCCGTCCGCCGCCTCCCGCATCGCCGTCGTGACCGGTGCGAGCAGCGGCATCGGCGCCGCCACGGCCCGGCAGCTCGCCGCCGCCGGCTACCGGGTCGTCCTGACCGCCCGCCGCAAGGACCGCATCGAGGCGCTGGCCGAGGAGATCGGCGCGGCCGGCCACTCCGCCACCGCCTACCAGCTGGACGTCACCGACCGCGCGGCGGTGGACGAGTTCGCCACGGCCTTCAAGGCCGTCGGCGTCCTGGTCAACAACGCGGGCGGGGCACTGGGCGCCGACTCCGTCGCCACCGGCGACCCGGCCGACTGGCGCACGATGTACGAGACGAACGTCCTCGGCACCCTCAACCTCACCCAGGCCCTCCTGCCCAAGCTGGAGGCCAGTGGCGACGGCACGGTGGTCGTGGTCTCCTCCACCGCCGGTCACGGCACCTACGAGGGCGGCGGTGGCTATGTCGCCGCCAAGCACGGCGCCCACGTCCTCGCCGAGACCCTCCGCCTGGAGATCGTCGGCAGGCCGGTCCGGGTCATCGAGATCGCCCCCGGCATGGTCAGGACCGAGGAGTTCGCCCTCACCCGTTTCGGCGGCGACCGGGAGAAGGCCGCCAAGGTCTACGACGGCGTGGCCGAGCCCCTGACGGCCGACGACGTGGCCGACACCATCACCTGGGCAATCACCCGCCCCAGCCACGTCAACATCGACCTCCTGGTGGTCCGCCCCCGCGCCCAGGCGTCGAACACCAAGGTCCACCGGGAGCCGCGATGACCGACAACCGCGACCGGGATCCGGAGCGGGACCGGGAGCGCCTCGCCCTGGAGAAGAAGCGCGAGCGGTACGTCTGGTACTACCTCGGCTACTTCCTCTTCGGCATCCACGTCGTCGCCTTCGTGATGATCTACGCGGTCCGCCACGCCAAGTAGCCGTACGGCCCGGGCGTACGAGCGCGCCCGCGGGCCTCAGCCCTTCACGCAGACGACCTGCCGCAGCTTGGCCACGACCTCCACGAGGTCCCGCTGCTGGTCGATGACCTGCTCGATCGGCTTGTAGGCGCCCGGGATCTCGTCGACGACGCCCGAGTCCTTGCGGCACTCCACGCCCCGTGTCTGCTCCTCCAGGTCCTTGGTGGAGAAGCGGCGCTTGGCGGCGTTGCGGCTCATGCGCCGGCCGGCGCCGTGCGACGCGGAGTTGAAGGACTCCTCGTTCCCGAGGCCCTTGACGATGTACGAGCCGGTGCCCATGGAGCCCGGGATGATGCCGTACTCCCCGACCCGGGCGCTGATCGCTCCCTTGCGGGTGACGAGGAGGTCCATGCCCTCGTAGCGCTCGCGGTTCACGTAGTTGTGATGGCAGCTCACCTCGGGCTCGAAGGTCACCCTGGCCTTCTTGAACTCCCGGCGGATCACGTCCTTCAGGAGCGCCATCATGATCGCGCGGTTGTACCTCGCGTACTCCTGGGCCCAGTACAGGTCGTGCTCGTACGCCGCCATCTGCGGTGTGTCCGCCACGAAGACGGCGAGGTCGCGGTCGACCAGCCCCTGGTTGTACGCGAGCTTCTGCGCGACGCCGATGTGGTGCTCGGCGAGTTCCTTGCCGATGTTGCGGGAACCGGAGTGCAGCATGAGCCACACCGACTGGGACTCGTCGACGCAGACCTCCACGAAGTGGTTTCCGCTGCCCAGCGTTCCCATCTGCTTCGTGGCGCGCTCCTGACGGAATCTGACCGCCTCCGCCACCCCGTCGAAACGCCCCCAGAACCCGTCCCACCCCGCGGTGGCCAGGCCGTGGAACCGTCCCGGATCGACGGGATGGTCGTGCATTCCCCGCCCCACCGGAATCGCCTGCTCGATCTTCGAGCGGAGGCGGGACAGGTCGCCGGGCAGATCGCCGGCCCTCAGCGAGGTCTTCACGGCCGACATTCCGCAGCCGATGTCCACGCCCACCGCCGCCGGGCAGACCGCGCCCCGCATCGCGATGACCGAGCCGACCGTCGCGCCCTTGCCGTAGTGCACGTCCGGCATGACGGCCAGGCCCTTGATCCAGGGGAGGGTCGCGACGTTACGGAGCTGCTGCATCGCCACGTCCTCGACCGTCGCCGGGTCGGCCCACATGCGGATCGGGACCTTCGCGCCCGGCATCTCCACATACGACATATCGCCCTCATTCCCCCGGAAACAAAACAGAAGCATGGAAACGCAATACCGGCGCCAAGGTCGGTGAAACAGGACAACGGACCGGCGTCCACGGCAGTGCGTGCGATACACATTGTCTCCTGGGAGCGCCCCCGCCCGGCAAGCGAATAACCAGCGGGGCCAGTGAAAGCGAGAGGAGCCTGACCGTGCTGCGGAAGGCGTACGTACCCGGCGCGGCCGCGCTCCTCGCGGCGCTGCTGCTGGGCGGCTGCACCGGTGGTTCGTCGAGTGACGGCCAGGCGGACAACGCCAACCCCGGCGGCTCCGACCCGACGACGGCGGCGGCCCAGCCGGGCAAGTACCGGACGCTTCCGGAGGCCTGCCGCGCGGTCGGCCACAACACCCTCGACTCGCTGCTGCCCGGCATCAAGCAGATCATGGACGTGGACCAGCGCGACAAGGCCTACGAGGGCCAGGCGACGCTCACGTACGACACCGACCGCAAGGTCGGATGCCGCTGGAAAGTGGAGTCCTCGGACGCCACCGACCACCTCTCCGTCGACTTCGAGCGGGTCGTCTCCTACGACAACACGGTCAGCGACGACACTCAGGCGCAGTCGGTCTTCGCCGCCAAACGGGCCGCCGCGCACCTTCCCGAGCCGACCGCCACCGAGACCTCGGCCTCCACGACCGAGTCCAAGGCCGCCTCCGGCGCGGGCTCCGCATCACCTTCCGGTTCCGCTTCCGGCGGTGTCCCGTCGTCCCCGTCGTCGTCGCCGTCCTCTTCGTCCCAGTCGTCCTCGTCGTCCCCCGGCTCCCCTTCCTCCTCCTCGTCCGCCTCCGGCGACGCCTCTTCGGCCGACCTCCAGCCCCGGCTCCTGAGCGATCTCGGCGACGAGGCGTTCCTCGACGACGCGCTCAACAGCTCCGGTTCGACTGCCAGGCAGCGCACCGTGACTGTGGCATTTCGCACGTCCAACGTGGTCGTGACCATCGTGTACGAGGAGCAGCCGGCGACCGTCGGCGTCGTCCCGGACAGCAAGGAAATGCAGGACAAGGCAAGGAAACTGGCCTCTCGGCTGGCCGATTCACTGGGTGGTTGACGACTCTCGCGCGGCACCCGGTGCCTCCGCGCTCAGTACGACAAGTGGGACCGCGCGACTGTCTCACCGCGTACGGTGGCCCCTCGGACCCGATCCGACCGCAGGAACCACGAGCGTCATGAGCGAAGGAACCATGCAGCGAGCAGCCCAGCGAGAAGAGCGAGCCCCGCGAGCCCAGCAAGCCCCGCGGGCGAAGCGTCCGAACCGCGCCCTTGTCTGCGCGATCGCCGTCCCCGTGATGCTGCTCGCCGCGGCCTGCTCCTCCTCGGACTCCGGCTCCGGCGGCGGTGCCAAGCAGACCACGGCGGGCGACGTGAAGGGCTCCGCGAGCCCGTCGCCGACGGTGCAGGCGGCGGCGTACGCGAAGCTGCCCCAGGCGTGCAAGGTGCTGTCGGACAAGACGCTCGGCGAACTGCTCCCGCAGGGTGCGAAGTCGGGCAAGGAGAGCGCCTCCAGCGACCTCTCCACGCGTACCGGCTGCTCCTGGAACAGCCTGGACAACAACGGCGTGAAGGGCTCTCAGTTCCGCTGGCTCAACGTGTCGCTGCTGCGTTTCGAGTCCGATGTCACCCGCGGCACCGGCGAGAAGCAGGCGCACGAGTTCTACCAGCGGCAGGTGCAGGACGCCCGGAACGTGGCGAACGCGCAGAACGCGAAGTCGGAGCCGGTGTCCGGAACCGGCGACGAGGCCACGGTGGTGCGCTACGACCTGAAGAAGAAGGAAGGCGCCTTCAAGCAGCAGACGGTCGTGGCGCGGGTGGAGAACGTGGTCGTCACCCTCGACTACAACGGTGCCGGTCTGGCCGGTGACTCGACCCCGGACGCCAACGACCTGACGAAGGCCGCGGAGAAGGCCGCCAAGGAAGCGGTGTCCGCGGTGGCGACGGCGAACCGCGCGTCCGGCGGCGGTGCGCCGAGCACCTCCTCTTCCTCCTCGGCGTCCAAGTCCCCCGCGAAGTCGGCCTCACCGTCGAAGTCCGCGTCCACCGGCTGACCCACGGACGGCCCGTAGAAGCGGAGCATCCGGACCGGTCCCACGCCCCTCGCACAGATGTGCCACCCTGTTGCGCGCAACCAACACGCAAGGGGAGGGAGTTACGGGTGGCCACGCCACAGCTGACCCGGATGCACCGCGTTCTCATCGGCGTGGTCGTCACGGGTGCCGTGATCATCGCCGGTATCGGCTTCGCGGGTTCTTACGCGGCCGTCCGTGAACTCGCCCTCAAGAAGGGCTTCGGGAACTTCAGTTATGTGTTCCCGATCGGCATCGACGCGGGCATCTGTGTGCTGCTCGCCCTGGATCTGCTCCTGACCTGGATCCGGATCCCCTTCCCGCTGCTGCGCCAGACCGCGTGGGTGCTGACGCTGGCCACCATCGCCTTCAACGGCGCCGCCGCCTGGCCAGACCCGCTGGGCGTGGGCATGCACGCGGTGATCCCGGTGCTGTTCGTGGTCGCCGTGGAGGCGGCCCGGCACGCGATCGGCCGGATCGCGGACATCACGGCGGACAAGCACATGGAGGGCGTCCGCCTGACCCGCTGGCTGCTCTCCCCCGTCCCCACCTTCCTGCTGTGGCGCCGGATGAAGCTGTGGGAGCTGCGCTCCTACGACCAGGTCATCAAGCTGGAACAGGAACGTCTCGTCTACCAGGCCCGGTTGCGCTCCCGCTTCGGCCGGGCCTGGCGCCGCAAGGCCCCGGTGGAGTCCCTGATGCCACTGCGTCTCGCCCGGTACGGCGTCCCCCTGGGGGAGACGGCCCCGGCGGGCCTGGCGGCCGCGGGCATAGAACCGGCCGTGATCCCGCCACGCCCGCAGGTCGAGACGGCCGTGGACGCTCGCGCCGCCGAGGCGGCACGGATGGGCGGCGAGGGAGCCTCCCAGCCCGTTCCGGCCCTGGCGGAGGCACCTCCCGGCGGGCAGCGCCCCCAGCTGGCCGGCGCCCACAACGGCGGGCAGCCGGTACAGGAACAGCAGGCCCCGGACGAAGCGAGTCCCTGGTTCTCCGCCGCCCAGCAGGTCGACTACCACGGCGGCTACGACCCGGCGTACGAGCCGGCGTACGAGCCGGAGCCTCCGTACGAGGAACCCCCGTACGAGGAGTGGTACGAGGAACACCAGGGGCACCAGGAGTACCAGAATCACCAGGGCGAGGCCCCGCAGCCGCAGCAGCCCGAGCAGCCCTCCCCGGAGGACACCGGCAGCTTCCCCATCCCGGCCGGCCCGAACCGCACCCGCCAGCTCGGCGAAGGCGGCGGCACCCCGCCCACGGAGCCGGACGAGGAGGCCTACTACCAGATCTTCCGTCAGTCGATCAACGGCAGCCTGCCCACCCCCCGCGAGTTCGCCGACGGGGTGGAGGCCACGTACGGGATCTCGCTGCCCGACAACGAGGCCAAGCACCTGGTGAGCCGCTTCTCCAACCGCTTCAACGCGGAGCTGGAGGAAGACCACATCGCCTGAACCACGAGCCGAAGCCTGAACCACGAACGAGGGGCCCTCGCCTGAGGGCCCCTCGTCGTATCACCGCGTAGCGCTTCGCCGCGTCCGCTACTCCCCGAGCAGGGCCCGCACCCGCTCCTGCCCCACCGCGAGCAGCAGCGTGGGCAGTCGCGGCCCGGTGTCGCGGCCGACGAGCAGGTGGTAGAGCAGCGCGAAGAAGGACCGCTGGGCGGTCTTGATCTCCGGCGGCAGCTCCTTGGGCGTGGCGTCGGCGGAGAACCCGGCCTGGACCTTGGGCACGCCGTAGACGAGGTGCGTGAGCCCGTCGAGCGACCAGTGGTCCTGAAGGCCGTCGAGCAGCAGCCGGATCGACTGCTGGGACGGCTCGTCGAGGGACTTCAGCAGGTCGGTGTCGGGCTCCTCGCGGACGATGGTGCGCTGGTCGGCGGGGACGTGGGTGTTGATCCACGCCTCGGCCCTGTCGTACCGCGGGCGGGCCTCGTCGAGCGAGCCCAGCGGGTCGGCCGGGTCGAGTTCGGACAGGATGCGCAGCGCCTGGTCCTGGTGGCCGGCGGTGATGTCGGCGACGGACGCGAGCGTGCGGTACGGCAGCGGGCGCCGCGTCTTCGGCAGCTCGTCGGCGGCGGTGCCCACCGCGCGCGTGTACGCGGCGACGTCACCGGGCAGCGCCGAGCCGTCGGCGACCTTGGCGGCGAGCTTGTCCCACTCGTCGTACAGGCGCTGGATCTCCTGGTCGAAGGCGATCTTGAAGGACTGGTTCGGCCTGCGCCGGGCGTACAGCCACCGCAGGAGCTGCGGCTCCATGATCTTCAGCGCGTCGGCCGGGGTGGGGACGCCACCGCGCGAGGACGACATCTTCGCCATGCCGGAGATGCCCACGAAGGCGTACATCGGACCGATCGGCTGCTTGCCGCCGAAGATCCCGACGATCTGCCCGCCGACCTGGAACGAGGACCCCGGCGAGGAGTGGTCGACACCGCTCGGCTCGAAGATCACGCCCTCGTACGCCCACCGCATCGGCCAGTCGACCTTCCAGACCAGCTTGCCGCGGTTGAACTCGCTGAGCCGGACCGTCTCCGAGAAGCCGCACGCGGTGCAGGCGTAGGTCAGCTCGGTGGAGTCGTCGTCGTAGGCGGTGACGGTGGTGAGGTCCTTCTCGCAGTTGCCGCAGAACGGCTTGTACGGGAAGTAGCCGGCGGAGCCGGAGCTGCCGTCGTCCTCGGACGCGGCGCCCGAGCCCTCCTCGGCCTCCAGCTCGGCCTCGTCCAGGGGCTTCTGCTGCTTCTTGGCCGCCTTGGGCTTGGTGCGGTACTGGCCGAGGATCGCGTCGATGTCCCCGCGGTGCTTCATCGCGTGCAGGATCTGCTCGCGGTACGCGCCGGAGGTGTACTGCGCGGTCTGGCTGATGCCGTCGAACTCCACCCCCAGTTCGGCGAGCGAGGCGACCATGGCGGCCTTGAAGTGCTCGGCCCAGTTGGGGTGCGCCGAGCCCTTCGGGGCCGGGACGGAGGTCAGCGGCTTGCCGATGTGCTCGGCCCACGACTCGTCGACACCGGCGATCCCGGCCGGGACCTTGCGGTACCGGTCGTAGTCGTCCCAGGAGATCAGGTGCCGTACCCGGTACCCGCGGCGGCGGATCTCGTCGGCGACGAGGTGCGGGGTCATGACCTCGCGCAGGTTGCCCAGGTGGATGGGGCCGGACGGCGACAGCCCGGACGCGACGACGACCGGTTTGCCCGGGGCCCGACGCTCCGACTCCTCGATGACGTCGTCCGCGAAACGGGAGACCCAGTCGGCGGTCTCGGTGCTCTGAGCCACGATCGGCACGTCCTCTTTCCCTGAAGTTTCTCTGAAGGTTCTCCGTGGGCAGCCGCTACGGTCGCACGGCTGACCGCTCCATTGTCCCAGGCGGGTCGGTATCCGCGAAAACACCTTTTCAACGCGTTGGACGGGTGCGGACGGCCCTGCGTTCACCCGTCGGCCGGAAAATTCGCTTTACCCCGCATGGGATACTGGGCCTGTCTATCCATCCGCACGAGGAGAACGGCACCCTTTCCTATGGCCTCGGTCACGTCCCTCACCGCTTCCGTCCACCAGCGCCTCGCGTCCGCCCTCTCGGCCACCCTGCCGGAGACCGCCGCCGCGGACCCGCTGCTGCGACGCAGCGACCGGGCGGACTTCCAGGCCAACGGCATCCTGGCACTGGCCAAGCAGGCGAAGTCGAACCCGCGGGAGCTGGCGGCGCAGGTCGTCGGGCACGTGGTCACCGGTGATCTGATCAAGGACATCGAGGTCTCCGGACCCGGATTCCTCAACATCACGGTCACCGACCGGGCGATCACGGAGAACCTCGCGGCGCGGGCGGCCGACTCCGAGGGCCGGCTGGGTGTGCCGTACGCGGAGCAGCCGGGCACGACGGTGATCGACTACGCCCAGCCGAACGTGGCGAAGGAGATGCACGTCGGCCACCTGCGGTCCGCGGTGATCGGCGACTCCGTCGTCCAGCTCCTGGAGTTCACCGGCGAGAACGTGGTCCGCCGGCACCACATCGGCGACTGGGGCACCCAGTTCGGCATGCTCATCCAGTATCTGGACGAGCACCCGCACGAGCTGGACCACAAGGCGTCCGAGGTGACCGGCGCGGAGGCGATGTCGAACCTCGACCGCCTCTACAAGGCCGCGCGCAAGCTCTTCGATTCCGACGAGGAGTTCAAGACGCGGGCCCGGCGCCGGGTGGTGGACCTCCAGGCCGGCGACGCGCACACGGTGGCCATGTGGCAGAAGTTCGTGGACGAGTCGAAGATCTACTTCTTCTCCGTCTTCGAGAAGCTGGACATGGATGTCCGGGACCCGGACATCGTCGGTGAGTCCGGCTACAACGACATGCTCGCCGAGACCTGCCGCCTGCTGGAGGAGTCCGGCGTGGCGGTCCGCTCGGAGGGCGCCCTGTGCGTCTTCTTCGACGACGTCAAGGGCCCGGACGGCAACCCGGTCCCGCTGATCGTCCAGAAGTCCGACGGCGGCTACGGCTACGCGGCCACCGACCTGTCGGCGATCAGGGACAGGGTCTTCAACCTCAAGGCGAACACCCTGCTGTACGTCGTGGACGCCCGGCAGTCCCTGCACTTCAAGATGGTCTTCGAGACCGCGCGGCGGGCCGGCTGGCTGAACGACGACGTGACGGCGTACCAGTTGGCGTTCGGCACGGTGCTCGGCAAGGACGGCAAGCCGTTCAAGACCCGTGAGGGCGAGACGGTCCGCCTGGTCGACCTGCTCGACGAGGCGATCGAGCGTGCCTCGGCGGTCGTCCGGGAAAAGGCGCAGGACCTCTCGGACGAGGAGATCGCCGAGCGGGGTGCCCAAGTGGGCATCGGCGCGGTGAAGTACGCGGACCTGTCGACCTCGGCGAGCCGGGACTACAAGTTCGACCTGGACCAGATGGTCTCGCTGAACGGCGACACGTCGGTCTACCTCCAGTACGCCTACGCCCGGATCCAGTCGATCCTGCGCAAGGCCGGAGAGGTACGGCCCTGCGCCCACCCGGAGCTGGAACTGACGCAGGCGGAGCGGGCGTTGGGCCTGCACGCCGACGCCTTCGCGGAGATGGTGCGGGAGGCGGCCGCGGAGTACGCCCCGCACAAGCTGACCGCGTACCTGTACCAGCTGGCGTCCCTGTACACGACCTTCTACGACAAGTGCCCGGTGCTGAAGGCGGAGACGCCGGAGCAGGTGGAGAACCGCCTGTTCCTGTGCGACGTCACCGCGCGCATCCTGCAGCAGGGCATGGCCCTGCTGGGCATCCGGACGCCCGAGCGCCTCTGACGGATCCGCCGGTCCGTCCGCCGCAGGCCCCGCCCCGTACTCGACGGGTCGGGGCCTGCGCGCGTTGCGGCGGACGTCCGGGCATGTCCCCCACCTCCTGCGGCCTGTACGCGCCGCCGGGGGCCCCTTCCCCGCGCACAAGATCGAAGTGCGGCGGGCACCGGGGGCCCCGACGATGACGAAGGAGCGGAGCGCGGAACTTCCCACAGTTCGGGCACTCCGCTGCGTCATGCGTCTGCGTCTTGCTTCACAGAAGGAGGAATCCATGACGGCAACGACGGAGAGCCCCACTCGGGAGAAGGCAGGCGTCGGCCAGGAGGAAGAGGAGTCCGCCATCGGACCGCTTCTGCTGGCCGCGCTGCTCTCCCGGCGTGAGGAACACGGGGAGGACCCGATCATCGGCCACCCTCTCCTCCTCGCCGCGCTCATGCGCCGCCGGGAGGAGGGTGGGGAGTCGATGATCCAGCACCCCCTGCTGCTCGCC
>NZ_JBIVPK010000013.1:0-26030 GCF_044754605.1 Streptomyces sp. NPDC093064 | reverse complement strand
GCCGCCCTGATGCGCCGCCGGGAGGAACGGGAGGAACCCATCATCGAGAACCCCCTCCTCCTCGCCATGCTCATGCGCCGCCGCGAGGAGCGCGGGGAGTCGATGATCCAGCACCCCCTGCTGCTCGCCGCCCTGATGCGCCGCCGGGAGGAACGGGAGGAACCCATCATCGAGAACCCCCTCCTCCTCGCCATGCTCATGCGCCGCCGCGAGGAGCGCGGGGGCTCGATGATCCAGCACCCCCTGCTGCTCGCCGCGCTGGCCGCCCGGCGCTAGGAGCTGGCGACACCCCGCCCTCCGACGGCCGCGCTCACCGGCGTCGGGGGGCGGGTCCCGTACGGCAATCGAACTTGAGGAACCACAAATGGCAGCTGAGTCCGGCGGAGAGACGGAACGGGATCCCCTGGAGACCTTCATCGACGAGGTCTTCGAGGAAATGGTGCGCGAGTCCGGGATTCCGCACACCGGTACCGGTATGAGGCATGGGAAGGACCCGCTGGCGGCGGCTCTGCTGGAAGCCGCCGCGACGTCCCTTTCCCGGCCGGCGCACTCCCGGTCCTCGGAACTGGAGAAGGCGCTGTTCGCGCAGGTCCTGGCGACCGCGTTGGCGGAATCCCTCGCGCCCGCCCTGGCGGAGTCCCTGGCCATGGAGATCATGAAGGTGCTGAACCAGCACGCCGCCTCGCACGGCGGCGCCGACGGCACCGCCCGGGCGTCGGCGGGCGGAGGTTCCCGCGGCCGGCGCGGCGAAGGCGAACGGGGCACGGGCTCCTAGGGCCTCTCGTTTGGATCATGCCGGGCTCGCGGGCCCAGGCACCGCGCCCTGATCCGGCCTGATCCAAACGAAAGACGCTGCCCCTCCGCGGACCGCACACCGGTCACGGCGCGGCGGGGCCACCCGTGCGGAAACGGGCGACCCGGCGGGGTGGCGGGGTCAGCGCAGCTTCTGCGCGACCTCGGTGGCCCAGTAGGTGAGGATGTTGCGCGCCCCGGCCCGCTTGATCCCGGTCAGGGACTCGAGGATGGCCCGGTCCCGGTCGACCCAGCCCTTCTCGGCGGCGGCCTCGATCATCGAGTACTCGCCGGAGATCTGGTAGGCGGCGACCGGCACGTCCACGGCGTCGGCGACCCGGGCGAGGATGTCGAGGTAGGGACCGGCCGGCTTGACCATCACCATGTCGGCGCCCTCCTCCAGGTCGAGGGCCAGCTCCCGCAGCGACTCCCTCAGGTTCGCCGGATCCTGCTGGTAGGTCTTGCGATCCCCCTGCAGCGAGGAGCCGACGGCCTCCCGGAAGGGCCCGTAGAACGCGGACGAGTACTTGACGGTGTAGGCGAGGATGGCCACGTCCTCCCGGCCGATCTGGTCCAGCGCGTCCCGGACGACGCCGATCTGCCCGTCCATCATCCCGCTGGGGCCCACGACATGGGCGCCGGCGTCGGCCTGGACCTGGGCCATCTCGGCGTACCGCTCGAGTGTGGCGTCGTTGTCGACCCGGCCCTCGGCGTCGAGGACACCGCAGTGGCCGTGGTCGGTGAACTCGTCGAGGCACAGGTCGGACATGACGAGCAGTTCGTCCCCGACCTCGGCGCGCACATCGCGCAGCGCGACCTGGAGGATTCCGTCCGGGTCCGTCCCCGCCGTCCCGAGGCCGTCCTTCTTGCCCTCCTCCGGCACCCCGAACAGCATGATCCCGGAGACCCCGGCCTCCACCGCCTCGGCGGCCGCCTTCTTCAGGCTGTCGTGCGTGTGCTGCACCACCCCGGGCATCGCCGAGATCGGCACGGGCTCGCTCACGCCCTCGCGGACGAACGCGGGGAGGATGAGGTCCGCCGGGTGCAGCCGGGTCTCGGCGACCATGCGCCGCATGGCGGGGGTGGTGCGCAGCCGGCGAGGACGCGTACCGGGAAAGGATCCGTACTTCGTCATGCCCTCTACGCTACGCCCGCCGCCCCGATGCCTTTGCCGACGGGGAGTCGGCCGGGGCGGGCGCCGCAAAGTGGGCGTGGGCGGGCTCCGCGGTGCCGCCGCACCGCCGTCCCCCGCCGTGCGTCAGGACGATTTCAGGGCGCCGGCCGCCAGGCCGAGTTCGGCCTCGGCGAAGGTGCGGACCATGTCGGCGATCGGCGCCGCGCGGCGGTCGGCGCTGGTGTTGATGTAGGCGCTGGTTCCGTCGATCACGACGAGAATGCGCACGGCCGCCGCCCAGGGGTCGCCGCAGCGGAAGTCCCGGGTCTCCACTCCGGCGGTGATGAGCCGCTCTATGCGCCGGCACCAGAGCAGTTCCTGGTCCACGACGTGCTCGTGGAGTACGGGACGGTAGCGCGACAGATGCCGCGCGTTGAGCCAGAGCCTGCTGACGTCGTCGAAGTCGGCGCTGGAGATCAGAGTGAAGAAGCGCCGGAGTGTGCGCAGTGGGCTGTCGTCGCCGGAGTCGGCCGGTCCCTCCGGCGATCCCTCCGACGGCCCTTCCGGGAGCAGGCTGTCGAGTTCGGCCATCGTGGCGCTGGTGAAGGCCTCGGCCACGAGCTTGTCGGCCGCGGGGAAGTAGTGGCCGACGAGTCCGGACTGGACGCCGAGTTCGTCGGCGATCCGCCGCAGGGTGACGCACTCCAGCCCTTCGGTGAGTCCGATCCGCGCGGCGCTGGTGAGGATCTCGTTGCGGCGCTCGGCCGGCGCCTTGCGGACTCGCTTGCCCGGACCCCTTGACGTCATGCCCGGAATGTTATTGAGTATGCGACCAATTGGGAAATTGGCCACGCGACCAATAACCGTGGACGTCAGGAAGCCGCTGATCAAGGGGATCTCGCCCCGGCGACAGGGCCCGGCCCCGTCCCGGCCGAGCCGGCACCTCCGGCACGCACCACCGTCAGGAGACGCATGTGAACGACACTCACACCGACGCCGGTGACCTCGCCGAGTACGGCTATCAGCAGGAGCTGAAACGCACCCTGTCCCCGTGGGCCGTGTTCGCGATCGGGTTCGCGACCATCTCCCCCGTGGTCGGCGTCTACGCCGTCGTCCAGCTCGGGTTCGTCTTCGCCGGCCCCGCGTGGATCTGGGCGGTCGTCGCGGCCTTCCTCGGCCAGTTGCTGACCGCCGTCGTCTACGCCGAACTGTCCTCCCAGTTCCCCATGACGGGCGGGGTCTACCAGTGGGTGCGCCGGCTGGGCGGACCCCGACTGGGCTGGCTGGTGGGCTGGATCTATCTCGCCTCGGCCGTCGCGTCACTGGCCACGGTGGCCTACCTGGGGGCGAGCTGGCTGCACATGCTCTTCGGCGACGGGGCACCGTCGGCGACGACCCACGTGCTCCTCGGCGTGGTCTTCATCGCCGTGGCGCTCGCGATCAACCTGCTCGGCGTCAACCCGGTGAAGCACTTCCTCAACTCGGGCATCCTCGCCGAAGGCGTCGCCTCCATCGCCATCAGCGTGATCCTGCTGCTCTTCGTGCGCCACAACGGCTTCGGGATCCTGTTCGAGACGCTGGGAGCCGAGGTCGCCTCCAAGGGGTCCGTCCTGGCCGGTTTCCTGACCTGTCTCGCGGTGGCCGGCTGGGCCTTCCTCGGCTTCGACGCGACCACGCAGGTCGCCGAGGAGACCGAGCAGCCGCGGCGCAGCGTGCCGCGGGCGCTGCTGCGCGCCTATGTGTTCGTCGCCTTCACGGTCCTGCTGACCGGGCTCGCGGTGACGCTCTCGCTGCGCCGGCCCGAGGACGCCGTGTCCGGCCGGACGGCGGATCCGGTCCTCGCCGCCGTGACGGACGGGCTGGGCGGATGGAGCGAGAAGCCGTTCGTCGTCGTCGTTCTGATCGCGTTCTTCGCGTGCGCCATCTCGATCCAGACGTACATCGGGCGAGCCGTCTTCTCGTTCGCCCGCGACCGGCAGCTGCCCTTCTCCTCGACGCTCGCCACCGTCGGCCCGCGGCAGATCCCGTACGTCTCGCTCATCGCGACGGCCGTGCTGGCCGGCCTCGGGCTGCTGCTCGGGCTGAACGGCAATGCCGCGGCGACCCTGATCGCCTTCGGCTCCGGCGGCTTCTACTTCATCTTCCTGACCGTCGCGGTCGTGGCGCTCGCCGCCCGGTTGAGCGGCCGGTGGAACCCCTCCGCCGGGGAACTGCAGCTGGGACGCACCGGCCTGGTGGTCAACGTGCTCGCCGTGGTGTGGCTGCTCTTCGAGGCGGTCAACATCGCCTGGCCCCGCGCCGAACTCGCCCCGGCCGGCGGCAGCTGGATCCAGGTCTGGGCCGTGATCCTGGTCTTCTCCGTGCTCTTCGCCATCGGTCTCGTCTACGTCGCGGTCGCCAAACCCCACACCCAGCTCCCCCACAACCCGGCCCCCGAAAAGGTGAAGGTGTCCTGATGCCCTCGAAACTCTCCCCGGCCATCGTCTTCGACCCGGTCTCCGGGCTGCGGTCGCAGGACGTCTCCCTCAGATCCGCCGGGCCGGGCGAGGTCGAGATCGACGTGCGCGCGGCCGGCGTGTGCCACTCGGACCTGCACATCGTGACCGGTGACTGGCCGACCGACCGGCCGCTCGTGCTCGGGCACGAGGCGGCCGGAGTGGTCACCGCGGTCGGCGCCGGCGTCACCTCCGTACGGCCCGGCGACCACGTCGTGCTGTCCTGGTTCGCGCCGTGCCGGCGCTGCCGCAAGTGCGTGGCCGGAATGGCGTGGCTGTGCACCGGCACCAAGGCCGTCGCCAACACGCTGCCCGACGGGACCACCCCGTTCACGGACGCCGAGGGCGACCCGGTGTGGCCCTACCTGGGCCTGGGGGCGTTCACGGACCGGCTGGTCGTACCCGAGTCGGCGGCGGTGAAGGTCCCCGAGGAACTGCCGTTCAGCATCGGCGCCCTCCTCGGCTGCTCCATCACGACCGGCATCGGCGCCGTCATGAACACCGCCCGGGTCCGTCCCGGCGAGTCCGCGGTCGTCGTCGGTACGGGCGGCGTGGGGCTCAGCGTGGTGATGGGTCTTCGCCTGGTGGGCGCCGACCCCGTCGTCGCCGTCGACCTCTCCCCCGAACGGCTCGCCGTGGCCGAGCGGTTCGGCGCCACCCACACACTCGACGGCGCCGGGACCGACGTCGCCGCCTGGTGCCAGGAGGAGCTCGGCGGGGTGGACTACGCCTTCGAGGCGATCGGGAGCCCCAAGGTCGTCGAAACCCTCCCGGACATGCTCGCCTCGGGTGGCGCGGCAGTCCTGGTCGGGATGGCACCGACCGGCGCGACCGGTTCGTTCAACCTGTTCGACCTCGCCGACCAGGGCAAACGTATCCTCGGTTGCAACTACGGCTCCAGCGTCGGGGAGATCGACATCCCCAAGCTGGCCCGCCTCTACCTGGCGGGCCGGCTGCCGCTGGACGACCTGATCGGCAAGACCCGGCCGCTGCGGGAGACGGCGGAGGCGTTCGACGATCTCAGGTCGAACACCGGGGTCAGGACGATCCTGACCCCGTGAGCCGCCCCGTGACCGACAGCCGCCCCGTACCCGACCACTTTCCGGAGGCCTGATGTACGCCGTCACCGACCCCACCACCGGCGAAGTCGCCGAGACCTACCCGACCGCCACCGACGCCGAGATCGCGGATGCCGTCGCCGCCGCCCACGCGGCCACCTCCTGGGGCCGTACCAGCTCCGTGGCCGAGCGTTTCGCGCTGCTGCGCCGACTCGGCGACCTGCACACGGAGCACCAGGCCGAACTGGCCGCGAGCATCGTGCGCGAGATGGGCAAGCCGCTCGCCGAAGCCGAGGGCGAGGTCGGCTTCTGCGCCGACATCTACCACTACTACGCCGACCACGCCGAGGCGTTCCTCGCCGACGAGCCGCTCGACGTCACCTCCGGTCCGGGCAGCGCCGTCGTCCGGCGCAGCCCGGTGGGCGTCCTGCTCGGCATCATGCCGTGGAACTTCCCGGCCTATCAGGTGGCCCGGTTCGCCGCCCCGAACCTCGCGCTCGGCAACACCATCGTCCTCAAGCACGCCCCCCAGTGCCCGGCCACCGCCGCGCTGCTGGAGAAGCTGTTCGCCAAGGCCGGCTTCCCGGCCGGCGCGTACGTCAACGTGTACGCCACCAACGAGCAGATCGCCGAGGTGATCGCCGACCCGCGGGTCCAGGGCGTCTCGCTCACCGGCTCGGAGCGAGCCGGCGCCGCCGTCGCCGAGATCGCCGGGCGGAACCTGAAGCGCGTCGTTCTCGAACTCGGCGGCTCCGACCCGTTCATCGTGCTGTCCACCGACGACCTCGACGCGGTCGTCGAGGCCGCCGTCGCCGCCCGGCTCGACAACACCGGCCAGGCCTGCAACGCCGCCAAGCGGTTCGTCGTCGTCGAGGACCTCTACGACGCGTTCGTCGAGAAGTTCACCGCGCGGCTCCTCGCCGGCGAGACCGGTGCCCCGCTGTCGTCGGCCGCCGCCGCCGCGAACCTCGCCCGGCAGGTGGACGAGGCGGTCGCCCAGGGCGCCACGCTCCACAGCGAGGGCGAACGGCACGGGGCCTACTTCCCGGCCGGAGTCCTCACCGGGCTCACCACCGAACACACCGCCGCCCGCCAGGAACTCTTCGGACCGGTCGCGATGGTCTTCCCGGCGGCCGACGAGGACGACGCCCTGCGCATCGCCAACGACACCCCCTACGGCCTCGGGTCCTACGTCTTCACCACCGACCCCGCGCAGGCCGAGCGCGTCGCCGACCGCATCGAGGCCGGCATGGTCTTCGTCAACGGCGTCGGCGCCGAGGGCGCGGAACTGCCCTTCGGCGGCATCAAGCGCTCCGGCTTCGGCCGCGAACTCGGCCGCCCCGGAATCGAGGAGTTCGTCAACAAGAAGCTCATCCGAACCGTGGCGTGACAACTCAGGGCACGTGAACAGGTCCGGGCCTCCGACGGGGGCCCGGACCACCGCACCGGCAGGTGCGGCTCGGCTGATGGCAGGATGCCGCGCATGGCCGATGTGTGGAACGTGACCTGCCGCTCCCGCTGGAGACGCGTCCTGTGGCCCTTGGTCCGGGTGAGCGACGCCCGTGGTCTGCACCTCCGGACCCTGCTGCGCCGCCGGAGCGTGCCATGGGGCGACATCGCCGAACTGCGCGTGCACCGGAAGTCCGCGCGATCCCCCTGGGCCCACAAGCCCCGTCGCGTCAGCCTGGTACTGCACGACGGACGTGAGCGGCTCCTGCCCCTGCCGCGGAGCCGGGCGTCCGACGACCCGGACTTCGACACCGAGGTGGAAGCGCTCCGCGCGCTGCACCGCCGCTACGAAGCCACGGAGTCGAGCAAGGTCCCCGCCGTGTCGTACCGCACCCCCCGGCGCGGCTGGGTGGGGTTGCTGGTCCTGTGCCCTGTGCTGCTCGCGTGCGCGGCCATGGCCGCGGGGTCCGTGTCGGAGACCGCGTCGGACGAACAGGCGTGGAAGTCGGCCACCGCGTGCACCGCCGAGACGCCCGCCACGGAGCACGACGAGTGCCTGACCGCGGTTCCGGCCGTGATCTCGCGAACCGAGGACAAGCTGCCCAAGCGGCCCAGCTGGCTGTACTTCACCGACGGCCGGCCGCTGGAGCGAATCGATGTCTCACGCGATGCCGCCATGGAGTTCCGGGCCGGCGACCATGTCGAACTGACCTTCTGGCGCGGCCGGGTGATGAAGGTCGCCGGAAAGCGCTACGAGTGGCACGCCAACGTCCCCACCGCCGGAGGAACGGCCGTCTTCGCGGCCGTGTTCGCTCTCGCCGCGTGCTACCCCGCGGCCCACTCGCTGCTGAGCCTGCTCGGGCGCCGTCTGCGCGACGACAGGGAGCTCCCGCCGGCCCTCCCGTTCGGAGGCGCGCTCGTCGCCACCGCTCTGTGGCTCCTGCCGCTCTGCTACCTCCACCCCACGACCCTGTTCTCCTCGCCCGTGGCGATCACGTGGCTCGCCGTGGGCTCGCTGGTCACGCTGGGCCTGTTCGCCGGGGCCTGGCACACCACCTCTGCCTCCGCGCCAGGAGCAGCGACCGGGAAGTCCGCCGCCCAGGAGAACGAGGAGGAGTTCCTGACCGCCCGCTTCCTGGAGGACACCAACCCGCGCGGCTTCGGCACCCACATCGTCCTGGACGGCGGCCCTTCCGCGGTGGCACCCGGTCCCGGCCGGTTCGCGGCGAAGCCGATACCGGTGGAAAGGCTCACCCTCAAGAACGTGCGACGCGCCCGGAGCTCCGACCCCGTGGACAGACGCTGGCACGTCGCCGAACTCGATGACGCCGGCACACCGGTCCGCCTCGCGGCCGAACCCGCCGACCTGGCCCGCATCCTCCGCGGACTGGCCCTCACGAAAACCTCCGTGAACACCGCGAACCCCGGGCAGTGAAAGACCGGCCCACGACGGCGCCGGGGTTCACGCAAACGAGCTGGTGGCGGAACGCGCCCGTACGGCACGCTCCGCCACCAGCTCACTCAGCACTCACATCGCACTCACGTCGACGAGCGGCGCCTCCGCGCCCCCGGGCGGCGTTCGCTCGGGCGGGTCACCGGGTCGCCCGCTTCCAGGGCGGCCAGGCGGCGCCTCGCGCCGAAGTCGGCCAGGGCCTCGGCCAGCTTGTGGACGGACGGCTCGGGGGCCATCACGTCCACCCGCAGGCCGTGCTCCTCGGCGGTCTTCGCCGTGGCCGGGCCGATGCAGGCGATCACCGTCACGTTGTGCGGCTTGCCCGCGATGCCGACCAGGTTCCGCACCGTGGACGACGACGTGAACATCACCGCGTCGAAGCCGCCGCCCTTGATGGCTTCGCGGGTCTCCGCCGGGGGCGGAGAGGCGCGGACCGTGCGGTAGGCCGTGACGTCGTCGACCTCCCAGCCCAGTTCGATCAGGCCCGCCACGAGGGTCTCCGTGGCGATGTCCGCTCGGGGCAGGAAGACACGGTCGATCGGGTCGAAGACCGGGTCGTACGGCGGCCAGTCCTCCAGCAGGCCCGCGGCCGACTGCTCGCCGCTCGGCACCAGGTCCGGCTTCACGCCGAAGGCGATCAGCGCCTTCGCGGTCTGGTCGCCGACCGCGGCCACCTTTATGCCGGCGAACGCACGGGCGTCAAGGCCGTACTCCTCGAACTTCTCCCGCACCGCCTTCACCGCGTTGACCGAGGTGAACGCGATCCACTCGTAGCGGCCGGTCACCAGGCCCTTCACCGCGCGCTCCATCTGCTGGGGCGTGCGCGGCGGCTCGACGGCGATCGTCGGGACCTCGTGCGGCACGGCTCCGTAGGACCGCAGCTGGTCGGAGAGCGAGGCCGCCTGCTCCTTGGTGCGCGGCACGAGGACCTTCCACCCGAACAGCGGCTTGGACTCGAACCACGAGAGCTGGTCGCGCTGCGCGGTGGCGCTGCGTTCGCCGACCACGGCTATCACCGGGCGCCCGCCGTCCGGGGACGGCAGGACCTTGGCCTGCTTCAGGGTCTGCGCGATCGTGCCGAGCGTCGCCGCCCAGGTGCGCTGGCGGGTGGTCGTACCGGCGACCGTCACCGTCATCGGCGTGTCGGGCTTGCGGCCCGCCGAGACCAGTTCACCGGCCGCCGCGGCGACCGAGTCGAGCGTGGTCGACACGACGACCGTGCCGTCCGAGGCGCCGACCTCGGTCCAGCAGCGGTCGGAGGCCGTACGGGCGTCGACGAACCGTACGTCGGTGCCCTGGGCGTCGCGCAGCGGCACCCCGGCGTACGCGGGCACGCCGACGGCGGCCGCGATACCGGGGACGACCTCGAAGGGAACGCCCGCGGCGGCGCAGGCGAGCATCTCCTCCGCGGCGTACGTGTCGAGTCCCGGGTCCCCGGACACCGCACGGACGACCCGCCTGCCGCCCCGCGCGGCCTCCATGACAAGATGTGCGGCATCCCGCACCGCGGGGATCCCAGCGGTTGTTGACGTACCGTCAACAACCGTGAGCTGGGGTGCGCCCGTGCCCGGATGCGAGTCCGCCGAAGGACCCGGGTCCGTGTGCACGACGGCGACGCCCTGCCTGGCGTGCGTGCGCACGACGTCGAGCACCTCGTGCTCGGCGACGAGGACGTCCGCGTTGGCCAGCGCCTCCACGGCGCGCAGTGTGAGCAGTCCCGGATCTCCGGGTCCGGCACCGAGGAAGGTGACGTGCCCGTGTTCGGGACAGGCGGGAAGGGTGGTGGGGCTCACTGTGCTCGCTCCCCCATCAGACCGGCCGCGCCCTGGGCGAGCATCTCGGTGGCGAGTTCGCGACCGAGTGCCATCGCCTGCTCGTGCGTCTGGGGCACGGGACCAGTGGTGGACAGCTGCACCAGTGCGGAGCCGTCGGGCCTGCCGACGACGCCCCGCAGGCGCATTTCCTTGACAATCTGCCCGTCGCCCAACAGGTCGGCCAGCGCGCCCACGGGGGCGCTGCAACCGGCCTCCAGGGCGGCGAGCAGTGACCTCTCGGCGGTCACGGCGGCCCGCGTGTGCGGGTCGTCGAGCTCGGCGAGTTCGGCGGCGAGGGCAGCGTCTTGGGCGGTGTGCCCCGCCCTGCACTCGACCGCCAGGGCCCCCTGGCCGGGGGCGGGCAGAATCGTGTCGACCGACAGGAAGTCGGTCACCTCGTCGCTCCGGCCGACCCGGTTCAGCCCGGCGGCGGCGAGCACCACCGCGTCGAGCTCGCCGTTCTTGACGAAGCCGATGCGGGTGTCGATGTTGCCCCGGATCGGGACCGTCTCGATGTCCAGGCCGTGGGCGCGGGCGTACGCGTTCAGCTGGGCCATGCGGCGCGGCGAGCCCGTACCGATGCGCGCCCCGCGGGGCAGGTCGGTGAACTTCAGCGCGTCCCGGGCGACGAGCACGTCGCGCGGGTCCTCGCGCTCGGGTACGGCGGCCAGGACCAGGTCCTCGGGCTGCGCGGTGGGCAGGTCCTTGAGCGAATGAACCGCGAAGTCCACCTCGCCCCGCTGCAACGCCTCGCGCAGCGCGGCCACGAACACACCCGTGCCGCCGATCTGTGCGAGGTGCTCACGGGAGATGTCGCCGTAGGTGGTGACCGGGACGAGCTCGACAGGCCGTCCGGTCACCTGGCTCACGGCGTCCGCCACCAACCCGGACTGGGCCATGGCGAGCTTGCTCCGCCTGGTCCCGAGCCTCAGTGCCTTCTCAGTCATGCTGGCCCTCGGTTCTTGCTGTGCTTCTCGGAGTCGTCGTGCTTCTCGGAGTCTTCGGAATCGCGGTCGGCCCGGGAGACGGAGGCGACCGTCCCGGGGTCCAGGTCGAACAGGGTGCGCAGCGCGTCCGCGTATCCGACGCCGCCCGGCTCGGCCGCGAGCTGCTTGACCCTGACCGTCGGCGCGTGCAGCAGCTTGTCCACGACCCGCCGGACGGTCTGGGTGATCTCCGCCCGGTGCTTGTCGTCGAGGCTCGGCAGCCGCCCCTCCAGGCGGGCGATCTCGCTGCTCACGACGTCGGCGGCCATGGTGCGCAGCGCGACGACGGTGGGTGTGATGTGCGCCGCCCGCAGGGCCGCCCCGAAGGCCGCGACCTCGTCGGAGACGATACGGCGGACCTGGTCGACGTCGGCGGCC
Source organism: Streptomyces sp. NPDC093064 (assembly GCF_044754605.1). Lineage (NCBI taxonomy): Bacteria > Bacillati > Actinomycetota > Actinomycetes > Kitasatosporales > Streptomycetaceae > Streptomyces > Streptomyces sp. NPDC093064. Next base: position 14,491 of record NZ_JBIVPK010000013.1, on the reverse strand, counting down.
ATCGGAGCGTCCGCGGAGGCCTCGGCGAGCGACTCGATGTCCACCAGGCGCGCCCCGGCGAGCCGGTGCACGGCCGCGTCGACGTCGCGCGGCATGGCGAGGTCCAGCACGAACAGGGCCGGCTCGGGGCGCGGTGCGGCGGCGACCGGCTCGGGCCTGCGGTGCTCGGGGATCCGGCCGGCGCCGGCCACGGTCGCGGCGAGCGCGGTGATCAGCTCGGCGTCGGCCTCCGGGTCCGCCTCGGCACGGGCGGACTCGCGGCGGTCGGCCTCTCGGCTCCGCTCGAGCAGGGCGGTGCCCCCATCGACCCAGGTCCCGTGCTGCTCCAGGGTGGCCGCGTCCAGGCCGGCCACGGCGGACTCGCCCATCAGGGAGAAGCCGGGCTCGGCGGCGGCGAGGTCCAGCGGGCAGTTCTCGTCGGCACCGGCGGCGCCCACGGGCGGCAGGGGGGTCTCGCGGACGTCCGTCCGCACCGCCGTACGGCCGCTGCCGTGCTCTTCCCCGGCGGCCCGCGCCATGGTGACGGGCGTCCCGGTACGGCCCTCGACCGCGGAGGCGACCGTCTCGGCGGTCAGGACGAGTCCCGTCGCGCCGGTGCAGGAGACGGCGACATCTGCACGTGTCAGCTCGAGCGGCACCGCGTCCATCGGTACCGCGCGGGCCAACACGTCCGTGTCGTCGTCCTCGGTGAGGATCTGGACGAGGCGCTCGGCCCTGTCCTGCGTACGGTTGGCGATCACTATCTCGCCGACGCCGACCCGGGCGAGCGTGGCGGCGGCCAGCGACGACATCGAGCCGGCGCCGATGACCAGGGCCTTCTTGCCGCGCGCCCAGGCCTGCACGTCCGCGCCCGCGGACAGCTGTTCCAGGCCGAAGGTGACCAGGGACTGCCCGGCGCGGTCGATGCCGGTCTCGGAGTGGGCCCGCTTCCCGACCCGCAGGGCCTGCTGGAACAGGTCGTTCAGCAGGCGCCCGGCGGTGTGCAGGTCCTGGGCGCGGGCCAGGGAGTTCTTGATCTGGCCGAGGATCTGGCCCTCGCCGACGACCATCGAGTCCAGGCCGCAGGCCACCGAGAACAGGTGGTGGACGGCCCGGTCCTCGTAGTGCACGTAGAGATACGGGGTGAGCTCCTCCAGACCGACCCCGCTGTGCTGGGCGAGCAGCGTGGACAGCTCGGCGACACCGGCGTGGAACTTGTCCACGTCGGCGTACAGCTCGATGCGGTTGCAGGTGGCGAGGACGGCGGCCTCGGTGGCCGGCTCGGCGGCGACGGTGTCCTGGAGCAGCTTGTCCTGGCCGTCCGCGCTCAGCGAGGCGCGCTCCAGGAGGCTGACCGGGGCGCTGCGGTGGCTCAGTCCGACGACGAGGAGACTCATGCCGGCATCACGGCGGGGACATCCCCGTCCGGGCCCTGGTCGGTGGACTCGTCGCGAACCGCGGCGGCGGGCGGGACGGCGCGGTCGGCGACGGCCTCCTCACCGGCTTTGCGCTGCTCGTGGAAGGCGAGGATCTGAAGCTCGATGGAGAGGTCGACCTTGCGCACGTCGACGCCGTCCGGGACGGACAGCACGGTCGGCGCGAAGTTCAGGATGGAGGTGACACCGGCGGCCACCAGCCGGTCGCAGACCTGCTGGGCGGCGCCCGCGGGGGTCGAGATCACGCCGATCGAGACGCCGTTGTCCCGGATGATCTTCTCCAGCTCGTCGGCGTGCCGGACCGGGATGCCGGCGACGGGCCGGCCGGCCATCGCGGGGTCGGCGTCGATGAGCGCGGCGACGCGGAAGCCGCGGGAGGCGAAGCCGCCGTAGTTGGCGAGGGCGGCGCCGAGGTTGCCGATACCGACGATCACAACCGGCCAGTCCTGGGTGAGCCCCAGTTCGCGGGAGATCTGGTACACGAGATACTCGACGTCGTAGCCGACCCCGCGGGTCCCGTAGGAGCCGAGGTAGGAGAAGTCCTTGCGCAGCTTGGCGGAATTGACCCCCGCCGCGGCCGCGAGCTCCTCTGAGGAAACCGTGGGCACCGAGCGCTCCGACAGTGCGGTCAGGGCTCGGAGGTACAGCGGAAGCCTGGCGACGGTGGCCTCGGGAATCCCTCGGCTACGGGTCGCCGGTCGGTGAGTTCGGCCAGTTGCCACGGTGCTCCTGCGGGTAGAGCGGGGCTGCGGGCGGTCATATGTCCCCAGACCGCCCCGTCGACAGCAGGCTATGTCTTTGTGAACGTGTGCACAAAGATGGTGTCCGATTTGCCCGGCCAACGTGACCGGGGTCACGCACCCCCGGCGCGGATGTTTGGAACCGCCACATCCGCACCACTGTGCCTTTGTTGTTGGGGGCAAAACCGCACACTCTCCTCTACGATCCCCACCCCCGAGACCAAGACGCCATCGATCCTAGGCGACTTCCGGCCAGTTTGGACTCCTCGGTCAGTCCCGATCAGCCCGCGAGCTCCTTGCGCAGCCGCTCCTCGTTCACCCGCCAGAAGGTGTGCTGTTCACCGTCGACGAGTACAACCGGAATCTGCTCCCAGTACTGGTCGTACAGCTCCGGATCCTGGGTGATGTCCTTCTGCTCCCAGGCGACGCCCAGGTCGGCACAGACCTTCTCCACGACGGCCTGCGCGTCGTCGCACAGGTGGCAGCCCGGCTTGCGGACGAGGGTGACGAGCCGCCCCTGGGGCCCGGGGGACTTGCGGCGGAAGATGGGACTCATGTCGGCCATTGTCGCTCCGGCACGGGGCCGCGGAACCCCGCCGGCGCGGACCGCCGCAACGACGTCGTCGCGAAGAGTTCACGGGCCGCGAAACCTCTCGACTCCGGAACCACCCGGCCAACTGGCTATGCTCACGCCATGGCCGCTCTCGGATGGCTCACTTCCCGTAGGCGCTCCGCCACGGCGCGAAGCGTGTTGGCAGGCGAGGCCTCTGCGGAGGCAGCGCGCAAATCCTCGCAGGAAGCGGGCGTCCCGCCGGCCCCGCAGGAGGCGTCGGAGTTCCCGGTGCACGGGGACGAGCGGGCCGCCGCCTTCTTCGACCTGGACAACACCGTCATGCAGGGCGCCGCGCTGTTCCACTTCGGCCGGGGCCTGTACAAGCGGAAGTTCTTCGACACGCGCGACCTCGCGAAGTTCGCCTGGCAGCAGGCGTGGTTCCGGCTGGCCGGGGTGGAGGACCCCGAGCACATGCAGGACGCCCGCGACTCGGCGCTGTCGATCGTGAAGGGCCACCGGGTCGCCGAGCTGAAGTCCATCGGCGAGGAGATCTACGACGAGTACATGTCCGAGCGGATCTGGCCGGGCACGCGCGCACTCGCCGAGGCCCACCTGGACGCCGGTCAGAAGGTGTGGTTGGTCACAGCCGCGCCGGTGGAGATCGCCCAGGTCATCGCCCGCCGCCTGGGCCTGACCGGCGCGCTCGGCACGGTGGCGGAGTCCGTCGACGGCGTCTACACCGGCCGGCTGGTCGGCGAGCCGCTGCACGGCCCGGCGAAGGCCGAGGCGGTACGCGCCCTGGCCGCGGCGGAGGCCCTGGACCTGACCCGCTGCGCCGCCTACAGCGACTCCCACAACGACATCCCCATGCTGTCCCTGGTCGGCCACCCCTACGCCATCAACCCCGACGCCAAACTCCGCCGCCACGCCCGCGCGATGGACTGGCGCCTGCGCGACTACCGCACCGGCCGCAAGGCGGCCAAGGTCGGCATCCCCGCGGCGGCCGGCGTGGGCGCCGTCGCCGGCGGCACCGCGGCGGCCATCGCCCTGCACCGCCGCCGCCGCTGACACCGGCGTACCGCACCGCCACCACTCCCCCACTCGCCGCCGGCCGCTCACCACCCGTACCGCGGCCGGCCGCCGTCCGTACCGCCCGCAGCCCGTGCCGCCCAGTGGCGGTACGGGCCTTCGCCGATCGTTTCCGTGCGGCGCACCCGGATCCGCGGGCAATTGACCGAACGTACGCCCATGCCGTTCTGGCCATTCGACTTGGCGGTGCATCGCCAGGATGCGCCCCAGGCATATACCGAAGACGGAACAGATCGGTCAGCAAACGGTCACTCTCCGACGTACGAACGCATGCCAATCGGTTACGGAAGCGACGGAATCGATGATTTGAGCAACTCGGTGTAGCAGCGCCTACACGAAGCGTTATTCTCCTCAGACGCAAACCCGGACCCCATCGTCGCTACGACGGGTGAACGGTTCCGCACTGCACGTGATGGAAGCTCTGCCTCTGGGAGTCCCGTGTACCCACACGTCGGGGTTGACGCCTCGGGCCTGGCTACGCTCCGCGCAACGGTCCTGGACCTGCTGCGCGGTCTCGTCCCCACCGCGTACGCCAGCCCCCTATTCGCCACCGCCGCGCCGGTAGGTCCGGCCTACGCGCTGGCCGACGGCATGGAGCAGGTGCCGACTCGCAGCGCCGTGGTCGAGGGGCGACGAACCGGCGACGGGCGGGCGGCCGGCAGGCGAGGGCGCCCGGCCGCGGCGGCCACCGTCCGGCGCCCCGCCGCGGACAGCGACAGCGCCCGGATGATGGAGCTCGTCGAGCGCGCCCAGGCCGGCGAGGCCGACGCCTTCGGACGGCTCTACGACCAGTACAGCGACACCGTGTACCGGTACATCTACTACCGCGTCGGCGGCAAGGCGACGGCCGAGGACCTCACCAGCGAGACCTTTCTGCGCGCCCTGCGCCGTATCGGCACCTTCACCTGGCAGGGCCGCGACTTCGGCGCCTGGCTGGTCACCATCGCCCGCAACCTCGTCGCCGACCACTTCAAGTCCAGCCGGTTCCGGCTCGAGGTCACCACCGGCGAGATGCTCGACGCCAACGAGGTCGAGCGCTCCCCCGAGGACTCCGTCCTCGAATCCCTGTCCAACGCCGCCCTCCTGGACGCCGTGCGACGGCTCAACCCACAGCAGCAGGAATGCGTCACGCTCCGCTTCCTCCAGGGCCTGTCCGTCGCGGAGACCGCCCGGGTGATGGGCAAGAACGAGGGTGCCATCAAGACCCTTCAGTACCGGGCCGTGCGCACCCTGGCCCGGCTTCTCCCCGACGACGCACGCTGAGCCGCGCACACGCTCCGCGACTCTCAACTCACGCTCTGTTGAGGTGCGTTGACTTCTCGATCCGATCCGCCCGGGTCCGTAACCCAAGTGCCGCGCCGCTCGTTGTGCGGGATAGAGGCTCCCTGTGGTCACGCCTTGGCCAATCCTGATCGACCGATCGGAAGAAGCGGCTGTGGACGTGCACCCTCAGGACTCCCGGGGAGTCGACCGTCATGACGAGAGGAGGTGCCGCCAGTGATCGCGAAAGTATCGGCGCACCGGCGGGCGAACGCCTTCGCCCAGTCCCTGGAAGAACTGTCCGACCGGGGCACGGCGGCCGAACAGGCCGAAGGACCGGCACGGACCCCGGCTGCCGCGGAACAGACCGAGCAGGGCCGTATGCTGGCCCTCGCCACCGGTCTGGACGCGCTGCCGCGGCCGGAGTTGGACCCCGAGGTCAAGGTCGTCCAGCGGGCCCGCCTGGTGGCCGCGATGGAGGCCATGCTCCAGGAGAGCACCGCGGCGGGCGAGGCGAGTGACCCACCGGTGCCCAGGCAACGGGCGCGCGGCGCACACCGGGCGAGCCGCCTGGGGAAACTGCGGCCGCGCACGCGGCTGAGCAAGTCGCTGGCCGCCGGCGGACTCAGCGTGGGTGTGGCGGCGGGAGCCTTCGGCGGAGTGGCCGCCGCCAGTTCCAGCGCCCTCCCCGGTGACTCGCTGTACGGCCTCAAACGCGGCATCGAGGACTTCAAGCTCACCTACCTGACCGACGGCGCCGACGAGCAGGGCCAGGCCTACCTCGACCTCGCCTCGACCCGGTTGAGCGAGGCTCGCAGGCTGATGGAGCGCGGCCGCGGCGGCGGGCTCGACCACGAGTCGCTCGGCGAGATCCGCCGCACCCTGTCCGGGATGCAGCACGACGCCACCGAGGGCCACCGCCTGCTGCACGAGGCGTACGAGCGGGACCCCGACTCCCTGCGTCCCATCCAGGCGCTCTCCACCTTCTCGCGGTCCCACCGCGAGGCCTGGGGCGCGCTCCGCGACCGCCTCCCCGTGCAGCTCGGCGACGTCAGTCAGCAGGTGTCGTCGGTGTTCGACGCCATAGACGACGAGGTCGCCCCGCTCCAGTCGATGCTCCCGCAGCACCCCGCCCCGGGCGGCGACGGCAAGCAACACGGCCCCCGGCCGACGCCGTCCGCCGGTTCTCCCGGCGCCGCGCACTCGGCCCAGCCCAGCGCCGACGGCGACACCGCCTCCGGCAGCCCCCAGACCGGCAGCGACAGCCCCAGCGCGTCGGCCGGCTCCGGCAGCCAGGACGAGGGGCTGCTCGGCGGCTCCACCGGCGGTCTGCTCGACCCGCCGAAGCCCAGCAGCAGCGCCTCGCCGTCCGCGACCAAGTCACCCCCCAGCGGCCCCGACGTGACGATCCCGCCGCTCCTCCCGGGTCTGCTGCCCGGCCTCGGCATCAACGCGGAGGACGCGAAGTAGGCGGTGCCGAGCACAGCCCCACGAAGGCGGGGGCACCCTCACCAGGGGTGCCCCCGCCTTCGTGGCACCGTCAGAAGAACACCGACCTGCGCTGCACCAGCAGCTTGTAGAGGGTGTGCTGGATCTGTTCGCGGACCTGGTCGGTCAGGTTGAACATCAGCATCGGATCCTCCGCCGCCTCCGGCGGATACCCGTCCGTCGGGATGGGCTCGCCGAACTGAATCGTCCACTTCGTCGGCAGCGGAATCGCGCCCAGCGGCCCCAGCCACGGGAAGGTGGGCGTCAGCGGGAAGTACGGGATGCCCAGCAGCCGCGCGAGGGTCTTGGCGTTGCCGATCATCGGGTAGATCTCCTCGGCCCCGACGATCGAGCACGGGATGATCGGCACGCCCTGGCGCAGCGCGGTCGACACGAAGCCGCCACGGCCGAACCGCTGCAGCTTGTAGCGCTCGCTGAACGGCTTGCCGATGCCCTTGAAGCCCTCCGGCATCACCCCGACCAGCTCGCCCTGCCCGAGCAGCCGCTCGGCGTCCTCGGTGCAGGCGAGGGTGTGGCCGAGCTTGCGGGCAAGTTCGTTGACCACCGGCAGCACGAACACCAGGTCGGCGGCGAGCAGCCGCAGATGCCGGTCCGCGGGATGCCGGTCGTGGACGGCGACCTGCATCATCAGCCCGTCCAGCGGCAGCGTGCCGGAGTGGTTGGCGACGATCAGGGCGCCGCCCTCGGCGGGGATGTTCTCGATGCCCTTCACATCGACCCGGAAGTACTTCTCGTACAGCGGCCGCAGCAGGGACATCAGGAGTTGGTCGGTGAGTTCGGCGTCGTAGCCGAAGTCGTCGACGTCGTAGTCCCCGGTGAGGCGGCGGCGCAGGAACGACAGACCGCTCGCGATGCGCCGCTCCAGACCGCCGAGCTGCGGCGGCCGGCTCGGCGGCTGCGTCGGCTCTTCCTCACTGGTCACAGCGACATCATCCTGCGCGGCACCCCTGGCAGGCAGGGGCTGCACCTCGCCGACCGTCGCCGACTCGGCGCCGGTGCGGCGGCTCCCCGTGCTCCGGCGCCGCGACGGCCGCTGTCCGGCGCTTCCACGGGACCGGTCGTCGTCGAACGGAATGACCTTGGCGTCCGCCATGGTGCTGCGCTCCTCAGTAGGCGCTCTGCGTCGGGTGGCCACTGCCCGGGTGGGTCAGGGCGGCGATCCGGTCGACGGCCCCCGCGAGGACCTCCGGCGGCAGCAGCCCGGGGCCGCGGCTGCGGGCGAACTCGGCGAAGGTCTCTGCGGTCGTGTACTTGGGTGCGAAGCCGAGTGTTTCGCGCATTTGGTCCGTCGCCACGACCCGGCCGTGGGTCAGCAGGCGGATCTGCTCGGGTGAGAAGTCCGTCATTCCCAGCGTACGCACCAGCGAGCCCGCCCACGTCACGGCGGGAAGCAGCAGCGGCACCGTGGGGCGTCCCAGCCGCCGGGAGCACTGCGAGAGCAGCAGCACGCCGTCGCCTGCGATGTTGAACGTGCCGCTGTTGAGGGTGGCGCGACGAGGCTCGTGCGAGGCGATCCGCAGCACCTCGATCACGTCGTCCTCATGGACGAACTGCAACCGCGGGTCGTAGCCGAACACCGTCGGCAGCACCGGCAGCGAGAAGTACGAGGCGAGCGGGGTGTCCGCCGTCGGACCGAGGATGTTGGCGAACCTGAGCACGCACACGGCGACGTCCGGCCGCCGCCTGGCGAAGCCCCGCACATACCCCTCGACCTCGACCGTGTCCTTCGCGAAACCGCCGCTGGGCAGGGACTTGGGCGGGGTGGTCTCCGTGAACACCGCCGGGTCCCGGGGCGCGGAGCCGTAGACGTTGGTGCTGGACTTGACCACCAGCCGCTTGACGGACGGGGACTTCTGGCAGGCGCCCAGCAGCTGCATGGTGCCGATGACGTTGGTCTCCTTGACCAGGGCCCGGCTGCCGCTGCCCAGAGCGGTGCCGGTCACGTCCATGTGCACCACCGTGTCGGCGGACGTCTCGGCGAGCACCCGCGCGATCGTGGGCTGCCGGATGTCCGCCTGGACGAAGTCGGCGCCGCCCAGATGGTGCTCGGGCGGGACCGCGTCCACGGCGATCACCCGGTCGACCTCCGGGTCACGCTGGATGCGCCGTACGAACCGGCCCGCGAGCTGACGGGCCACTCCGGTCACGAGCACGACCTGTCCCAAGATCAGCGCCTTCCTTCCCGCCCGGATCACCGCCGGGTTCCCCGTGTGCGGCCAACCTATCGGGTCGAGGTTGCGCTGCGGTGACCTCTCGATGCGCGACGTGACGGCAGGTACGTGCGTGCGAACGGGATCGAGCCATCCCGCGGCCGGCCGGCCCGGGACGCACGCGACCCCCCACCGGATGCGGTGGGGGGCCACAGACACGCTTTCGCGTTGGCGCGTACCTCGCGCGACCGGCGTCTACTTCTTGTTGCGACGCTGGACGCGGGTGCGCTTGAGCAGCTTGCGGTGCTTCTTCTTGGCCATCCGCTTGCGCCGCTTCTTGATAACAGAGCCCACGACTACCCTCGCTCACTTCTCATCACTCGGTGTTTGGGCGCCATGGGCCCACACGACCTACGAGGGGCTAGCCTACCCGCCCGAGCGCTGAGGTCGTAATCGAGGTGTCCGGAGGGATCCGGAAGTGTTCCGCAGTGTCCTTCACGGACCCCTCCTGATCGCCGTCAGGCGGTTTCCACCCCCACGTAGCTCTCGCGGAGGTACTCGTGAACCGCTTGCTCCGGGACGCGGAAGGACCGCCCCACCCGGATCGCGGGCAGATGACCGCTGTGCACCAGGCGGTACACGGTCATCTTCGACACTCGCATCACCGAGGCGACTTCCGCCACGGTAAGGAACTGAACCTCGTTCAGAGGCCTTTCGCCAGCTGCAGCCATGACACACCTGAACCTTCCGCACTCGACGGCCACCGGCTTCCCCTTCCGGTGACTCTTCGTCGCTGCGTGCTCACTCCCCAGACTAGGGGCGTGTGATGCGAGTGGGGAAGAGGTGGACCATCAGCGGCCTACTGTGACAGACACGCGCGATTGAGTACGTAGCGGGCCAGCGGGCGGTAGTAGGCGGACCGTACGCCGTCATCAAGTGGAACGACGACGGACACCCGCCCCTCCGCCTGCCCGACGAAGAGCGCGGGGTCGTTCGTGTCGGCCGGCCCCATGGCCTCGAACCCCAGCTGACCTGCACCACAGACCCAGCCGTGATCCCCGATCACCAGTTCCGGCAGCGGGCCGCCGGCGTCGGCCGCCGCCGCGAGCGCCAGCCGAACCGGGAGCGGTGAATGCGTGTGCGCGCCGGGCTCACAACCGGAGCGTTCGGTGCCGGGAGGCCGGACCAGGGCGACTCCTCGTACGTACTCGAGGCGGCACGTGCGTAGACCGAACCGGGTCGTTATGTCGACACAGCGACCCTGCGCGGGGGTGAGAACGGTACATCCCGCCGCCGACAGGGCGTCCGCCAGCGCGGCGTAGAAACCGAGCAGCCGGTGCGGGTGCCCGGTGCCGAGGAGCACGGGGGCGCCGCGCCGCGCCGCCGCACCGAGCCGGTCTGCGAAGGCGTCCAGCGCGGCCAGCGTCAGATCCGGGTCGATGGCATCGGGACCGAAAGTGTGCCGCGGATCGGCCGAAACACCACACCTGCGCGCCATCAGGTCGATCAAGTCCCGCTGCTGCCAAGGCCCTTCGGGGTCGATCCCGATCAGCACCCGGGGGTCCCGGGCCGCGAACAGCCGATAGCTGCGCAGGCCGGCCTCCCGCGTCGTGGTCACCATCCCGGCGAGACGGGCCCTCACCAGATGGGCGCGCAGCGCCGCGATGCTCAACACCCGAGCGATGCTGACGCACGCCCCCCGCGGTCGTCCCGAGAACCCGGGAACACCGCACAGTCGGCCTAGTGCTGTGACCGGCGCTACGGCAGCAGGCCCCGCAGCGGGAACACCGCCCGCCGGGTCGCCAGGATCGCCTGGTCCAGCCGGTCCGCCGGGTCGTACCCCGCCTCCCAGTCCGCCCAGGACACCGGCCACCGCCCGTCGGTCATCCGCATCGGGCCCAACTGCCTTGTCCGCGCGTACACCGCCTGCCGCCAGCTCTCGGGAATCACCGTCTCCGGCTCCACCGGCCGCCCCGCCGCGATCCCCACCAGATGCGTCCACGACCGGGGTACGACGTCCACCACCGCGTACCCGCCCCCGCCCAGCGCGACCCACCGCCCCTCGGCGTGCTCGTGGGCCAGCTCGTGGCACGCCATCTGCACCGCCCGCTGCGCGTCCAGCGACACCGCCAGATGCGCCAGCGGATCCTCGAAGTGCGTGTCCGCCCCGTGCTGGGTGACCAGCACCTGCGGCCGGAAGTCGGCGACCAGTTCCGGCACCACCGCGTGGAACGCCCGCAGCCATCCGGCGTCCCCGGTCCCCGCCGGCAGCGCCACGTTCACGGCCGATCCCTCGGCGGACGGGGCCCCGGTCTCCTGTGGCCATCCCGTCTGCGGGAACAGGGTCCGGGGATGCTCGTGCACCGAGATCGTCAGCACCCGCGGGTCCTCCCAGAACGCGGCCTGCACCCCGTCCCCGTGGTGCACGTCGGTGTCGACGTACACGACCCGCTCGGCACCCAGCTCCAGCAGCCGCGCGATCGCCAGCGCGGCGTCGTTGTAGACGCAGAAGCCCGACGCGGCGCCCGGCATCGCATGGTGCAGCCCGCCCGCAAAGTTCACCGCGTGCAGCGCGTCCCCGCGCCACACGGCCTCCGCCGCCGCCACCGACTGCCCCGCGATCAGCGCGGACACCTCGTGCATCCCGGCGAACGCCGGATCGTCCAACGTCCCCAGCCCGTACGTCCCGTCGGCCGATCCCGGGTCCGCCGACGCGGCCTTCACCGCGGCGATGTAGTCCTCCCGGTGGACCAGCCGCAGCGTCGAGTCGCCGGCCGGTCTGGCCGCCACCAGCCGCGTCTCCCGGTCGAGTCCGAGCGCGCCGACCAGTTTCCGGGTCAGGACGAGGCGGACCGGATCCATCGGGTGGTCCCGGCCGAAGTCATAGCCCGTTACTGCCTCGTCCCACATCAGCTGTGCGCGGCCGCTCATGACCGCCACCGTATCGGTCCGGTCGCGGCGCGAACGACCCGGCGCACACCGACGTCACCAGCACCAACACCATGGGCACCAGCATCGCCCCGCGGTAGCTCCAGGCGTCGCCCAGCGCGCCCACCAGTGGCGAGCCGACCAGGAAACCCACGTAGTTGAAGATGTTGAGCCGTGCGACGGCCTTGTCCGAGGCGCCCGGGAACAGGCGCCCGGCCGCGGCGAAGGTCTGCGGCACCAGCACGCACAGGCCCAGTCCCAGCAGCGTGAACCCGAGCATGCCCACCCAGGGACCTGGCGCCCCGGCGACCACCGCGAACCCCAGCGCCGCGACCAGCGCGCCCAGCCGTACGACGGTCACGGCACCGAACCGCCGCACCCCGGTGTCCCCGATGGCCCGCCCCAGCAGCGTGGTGACCATGTAGACGTTGTACGGCACCGTCGCCAGCTGCTCGGAGCTGCCCAGCGTGTCCTGGAGGTACTTCGCGCTCCAGTTGGAGACGGTCGAGTCCCCGATGTACGCGAACGTCATCACCAGACACAGCGGCAGCAGCAGCCGGAACACGACGGTCCCGCCGTCCTCCCCGGCCTCCCCGCCGGCCTCGTCCGGCGTGCCGCCGGAGTCGGCGTCGACGTACCACCGGCTGCCCACGAGGACCGCCGGCAGCAGCACCGCCACCACCGGCAGGTACGACACCCACAGCGCCAGGTGCCAGTGCGCCCCGACCCAGGCCAGCGAGGCACCCACGATCCCGCCGAGGCTGTAGACGGCGTGGAAGCCGAGCATGATGCTGCGGCCGTACGCCCGCTGGAGGCTCACCCCGAGCATGTTCATCGAGGCGTCCAGCATCCCCACGGCCAGCCCGAACGCGGCCAGCGCGACAGCCAGTTCGGCGACCCGGCCACCCGCCCCGGCGCCGAGCAGGGACAGGAGGACGACGGGCTGGGACCAGCGCAGCAGCCGGCTGGGCCGGACGCGTTTCACCAGTTGTTCGGTGGTCGTGCTGCCGATACCGGCGAGGATCGGCACGGCGGCCAGGAAGACCGGCAGCAGCGCGTCGGAGACCCCGTACCGGCTCTGGATGGCCGGGATGCGCGTCACGAGGAGAGCGAAGGCGACGCCCTGCGCGAAGAAGCTGAACGCCAGCGAGGCCCTACCGCGCCGCAGCACATCTGTCATGGCGGCGAGCGTAGGGCCCTGGGCTACCTGTGGGTAGGTCCGGTGAAAGATGAATTCTGCTCAGCTTCGGGCGAGGGTGAGCCCCTTCGGGGACTTCCGGGCCATGGCGGGCTCCTGGGCATCGGCGGGCTCCTGGACCTGCGTGGCTTCGGCGTCCGTTTCGGCTTTCAGCTCGGCCATCAGCATGTACGCCATCGGCCCGGCGGCGAGAGCACCGCTCAGGAGGAACCCGAGCACCATCGTGACCGCCATGATCACGGTGCCGAGCCACACCATGGTGTCCACCGGCACCGTGTAGGCACCCACGACCCGCACCACGCACTCCGCGAGCAGCACCACGCCCCACACCAGCGAGAACACCTTCTCCGCCCGCCGGAAGTCCGTGGATTCGGCCGCCAGTCGCGCCCAGGCGGCCTCCCGCCTCGCGTCACCCTTCACCAGCCAGGGCTTCATGGCGGCGGTCATCATCGGCCTGCCCAGCGCCACGGACACCAGGATGCCGATGGCGATCGCGCTGCTGACGCCGCTGTCCTTGGCGAGCATCAGCCGTGGGTCACCGGCGACGAAACTGAGCAGCAGCCCGACCACGTTGACGAACAGGATGAGCGCGGCGAGCCCGTTGACCCTGCGCTCCCTGGCCGCGGCCCACCCGGTCCGCAGGGCGGGGACCACGCTGCTCCACCCCAGGGCAGCCAGCGTGCTCATCCCGAATCCGTTCTTGAGCAGGTAGTACCCGCCGACCGGCACCGCCACATCCACGAGCAGAGGGGCGAGGTTCGCGCGCTTCGTGTTCGTCGTCATGCTCAAAGCTTCGCGGGCGAGGGGGGTCCGCCAGTAGAAACGATCGTCCGGAGCTCCGCATGACAATCGTCAGTGCCGCGGCGGTGGTCGGCGTCATGTCAGCAGGTCGGCCAACTCCTCCATGTGCGAGAAGAGTTGGGTGGCATCCGCGAGCTTCGCGGCCGGAGTCATCGCGGTGAACCCGTAGACGTCCATCCCGGCCGCGACGGCGGCCCGCACACCCAGCGGGGAGTCCTCGACGACGACGCACCGCTCGGGGGCCACTCCCATCCGGTCGGCCGCGTGGAGGAACAGGTCCGGCGCCGGCTTGCCCCGGCCCACGTCCTGCGAACTGAAGATCCGCTCCTCGTCGAACCACCGGTCAAGTCCGGTCGTCCGGTGTCCCACCCGGATCCGCTCATGACTCCCCGAGGACGCGACACAGTACGGCGTCCCGTCCACCGTCAGCTTCTCCAGTACGTCGGCGGCACCGGCCACCGGCTTCAACTCCCGCCGGAACGCGGCGAAGACACGGGCGTGGAAGACGTCGTCGAAGTCGTCCGGCAGCCGCTTCCCCGTCCGCTCCAGGACGAGATCGTGGATCCGGTGCATCGCCGACCCCATGTAGTCGCGGATGGAGTCCTCGTACGAGGTGGGGTGCCCCAACTCGGTGAGGTAGGCGGCGAGGAGCCGGTTGGAGAGGGGCTCACTGTCGACGAGGACGCCGTCGTTGTCGAAGATGACGAGGTCGTAGCGCATGAGTACGAGCCTAAGCGAGTGCCGGCCGACCGAGCGTAAACGCAGAAAACCCCCGTGCCGAAGGGCACGGGGGTTTTCTTTAAAATTTGTTCGGCGGCGTCCTACTCTCCCACAGGGTCCCCCCTGCA